>NZ_JBEZKJ010000075.1:0-41591 GCF_040651675.1 Streptomyces sp. NPDC048415
GTCGAGCCCCGTCACCGAGGGGGTCGAGCCATGGGGCGCGGCCGGGCCAAGGCCACCCCGGCGGCACGTTTCTGCTCAGCTGTCCGAAGGGATCAGCCCTCGTCGTGGGAGACGGCGCGGCGCGCGTCCGCGTCCAGGACACCCCAGCTGATCAGCTGCTCGGTGAGGACCGAGGGCGACTGGTCGTAGATGACGGCGAGGGTGCGCAGGTCGTCCTGGCGGATCGACAGCACCTTGCCGTTGTAGTCGCCGCGCTGGGACTGGATCGTCGCCGCGTAACGCTGCAGGGGGCCCGCCTTCTCGGCCGGCACGTGGGCCAGCCGCTCCAGGTCGAGGACGAGCTTCGGCGGCGGCTCGGCGGCCCCGCCCGGCGTGGTGCCCGGCAGCAGCTCCTGCACCGGCACCCCGTAGAAGTCCGCCAGCTCCGCGAGGCGCTGCACGGTGACGGCGCGGTCGCCGCGCTCGTACGAACCGACCACGACCGCCTTCCAGCGTCCCTGGGACTTCTCCTCGACGCCGTGGAGGGAAAGGCCCTGCTGGGTGCGGATGGCCCGGAGCTTGGCCCCGAGCTGTTTGGCGTATTCGCTGGACATATAGCTCCCCGGACGCTGTATCAACGTGCGGCTCCGCCGCGCGGCTGGTGACTCTGGTGACTCACTGTGAGGTTACGCAGCGTTACTCTTCCCCGTCAAGCCGAATGGTCCGGACCGACCCACCCGTGGGAGTCACCGGCGGTGGCTCAAAGGGATGTGATCAGGCGCGTTGCCGGGCTGGTACCGTGGGTGGCGCAATTCCGACGTCCTTTAATGATCCGTCCCGTGAGGCGGAGAAGGAGGTCCGTTTCGTATGGACACAGAGCAGGACAAGCAGCAGTACGCAGCCGATGCGCGGCCCGTTCTCGAGGCCCCCGACATCGCGCGGGTACTGACCCGTATCGCCCACGAGATCGTCGAGCGCGCCAAGGGCGCCGACGACGTGGTGCTTCTCGGCATTCCGACCCGAGGCGTCTTCCTGGCCCGCAGGCTGGCCGACAAGCTCGAAGAGATCACCGACCGCAAGATCCCGGTCGGCTCCCTCGACATCACCATGTACCGCGACGACCTGCGCATGCACCCGCCGCGGGCGCTGGCCCGCACCGAGATTCCCGGTGACGGCATCGACGGCCGCCTGGTCGTCCTCGTCGACGACGTGCTCTTCTCCGGCCGCACCATCCGCGCGGCGCTCGACGCGCTGAACGACATCGGCCGCCCGCGCGCCGTGCAGCTCGCGGTCCTCGTCGACCGCGGCCACCGCGAACTGCCCATCCGCGCCGACTACGTCGGCAAGAACCTCCCCACGTCGTTGCGGGAGACGGTCAAGGTCCAGCTCGCCGAGGAGGACGGTCGAGACACCGTGCTGCTCGGTGCGAAGCGGACCTCCCCGGGCGAGCAGCGGTAGCACTCAGCCGTACGCCCCTGAGTGCGCTCGTGCGCGCACGCATGCCCGAATCCTCCCGAATGAACTGCCTTACGGAGCCTGACAGATGCAGCGTCATCTCATCTCGGCCGCCGACCTCACCCGTGACGACGCCGTCCTGATCCTCGACACCGCCGAGGAGATGGCCCGGGTCGCCGACCGGCCGATCAAGAAACTGCCAACCCTGCGCGGCCGTACCGTCGTCAACCTCTTCTTCGAGGACTCGACCCGCACCCGGATCTCCTTCGAGGCCGCCGAGAAGCGCCTCTCCGCGGACGTCATCAACTTCACCGCCAAGGGATCGAGCGTGTCCAAGGGCGAGTCCCTGAAGGACACCGCCCAGACGCTCGAAGCCATGGGTGTCGACGCCGTCGTCATCCGCCACGGCGCCTCCGGAGCCCCGTACCGGCTCGCCACCTCGGGCTGGATCGACGCCGCCGTCATCAACGCCGGTGACGGCACCCATCAGCACCCCACACAGGCCCTGCTGGACGCCTTCACCATGCGCCGCCGCCTGGTCGGGCGGGACGCCGGGATCGGTCAGGACCTGTCCGGCAAGCGCATCACGATCGTCGGCGACGTCCTGCACAGCCGGGTCGCCCGCTCCAACGTCGACCTGCTGCACACTCTCGGCGCCGAGGTCACCCTCGTCGCCCCGCCGACCCTGGTGCCGGTCGGTGTCGAGTCCTGGCCCTGCGAGATCTCCTACGACCTCGACAGCACCCTGTCCAAGTCCGACGCGGTGATGATGCTGCGCGTGCAGCGCGAGCGGATGAACGCGGCGTTCTTCCCGACCGAGCGCGAGTACTCGCGGCGCTACGGACTCGACGGCGACCGCATGGCGAAGATGCCCGAGCACGCCATCGTGATGCACCCCGGCCCGATGGTCCGCGGCATGGAGATCACCGCCGAGGTCGCCGACTCCGAACGCTGCACCGTCGTCGAGCAGGTCGCCAACGGGGTCTCGATCCGGATGGCCGTGCTCTATCTGCTCCTGGGCGGCAACGAGCCCGCCGTCACCCACACCCGTACCGAGGAGAAGTAAGACCATGAGCAAGATCCTTATCCGTGGTGCGAAGGTGCTCGGGGGCGAGCCGCAGGACGTTCTGATCGACGGCGCTGTCATCGAGGCCGTCGGTAGCGGCCTCTCGGACGAAGGCGCCGAGGTCGTCGAGGCCGACGGCAAGGTGCTCCTTCCGGGGCTCGTCGACCTGCACACCCACCTCCGCGAGCCCGGTCGCGAGGACTCCGAGACCGTGCTGACCGGTACGCGGGCAGCCGCCTCCGGGGGCTACACCGCCGTGTTCGCCATGGCCAACACCTTCCCGGTCGCCGACACCGCCGGCGTGGTCGAGCAGGTGTACCGGCTCGGCCAGGAGCACGGCTACTGCGATGTGCAGCCCATCGGCGCGGTCACCGTCGGCCTTGAGGGCAAGAAGCTCGCCGAGCTGGGCGCGATGCACGAGTCCGCGGCCGGGGTCACGGTCTTCTCGGACGACGGCAAGTGCGTGGACGACGCGGTGATCATGCGCCGAGCCCTGGAGTACGTGAAGGCGTTCGGCGGTGTCGTCGCGCAGCACGCGCAGGAACCCCGCCTCACCGAGGGCGCCCAGATGAACGAGGGTGTCGTCTCCGCCGAGCTGGGGCTCGGGGGCTGGCCGGCGGTGGCCGAGGAGTCGATCATCGCCCGGGATGTGCTGCTCGCCGAGCACGTCGGTTCCCGCGTGCACATCTGCCACCTGTCGACGGCCGGAAGCGTGGAGATCGTGCGCTGGGCGAAGTCCCGCGGTATCGACGTCACCGCGGAGGTCACCCCGCACCACCTGCTCCTCACCGACGAGCTGGTGCGCACGTACAACCCGGTCTACAAGGTCAACCCGCCGCTGCGCACCGAGCGTGATGTCCTGGCCCTGCGCGAGGCGCTCGCCGACGGCACCATCGACATCGTCGCCACCGACCACGCGCCGCACCCGCACGAGGACAAGGACTGCGAGTGGGCCGCCGCCGCCATGGGCATGGTGGGCCTGGAGACCGCGCTGTCCGTCGTCCAGCAGACGATGGTCGAGACCGGGCTGCTCGACTGGGCCGGTGTCGCCGACCGCATGTCCGTCAAGCCCGCGCGGATCGGTCGGGCCCAGGGCCACGGCCGCCCCGTCTCGGCAGGTGAGCCCGCCAACCTCACGCTCGTCGACACCGCATACCGTGGGGCCGTGGACCCCGCGGGCTTCGCCTCGCGCAGCCGCAACACCCCCTACGAGGGCCGTGAGCTGCCGGGCCGGGTCACCCACACCTGGCTGCGGGGCAAGGCCACCCTCGTCGACGGGAAGCTCGCGTGACACCTCTCATCTCGATGGCCGCCGAATCCTTGGCAGCCGAACAGAAGTCGGCGGAAGTGACCGACTGGGCCGCCCGGGTCGGCTGGCTCGTCGGCCTCGCCCTCTTCGTCGCGCTCGTCTACTGGCTGATGCGCGAGGGCTGGAAGTGGCGCGGCACGCTCCAGGGTGACCTGCCGGAGCTGCCTGCCGCGCCGGAAGACCTGGGCCCGGTGAAACTGAGCATGAGCGGCCGCTATCACGGCTCCACCACCGCCGGGCAGTGGCTCGACCGCATCGTGGCGCACGGCCTCGGCACCCGCAGCCGGGTCGAGCTGACCTTGACGGAGGCGGGTCTTGATGTCGTACGACCGGGAGCGGCCGACTTCTTTGTCCCTCTGCGGGCCTTGCGCGAGGCCCGGCTCGACAAGGGCATCGCGGGCAAGGTCCTCAGCGAGGGCGGACTGCTCGTCGTCACCTGGGCGCACGGCGACAAGCTGATCGACTCCGGCTTCCGCTCGGACCGCGCGGCCGAGCACATCGAGTGGGTCGACACCCTGAACAACATGATCAACAAGACGGAAGGCGCACGATGACGACCTCCATCCAGGGAGCCGCCTCGCAGAGGCACAAGGCAGCTCCCGCCGTACTCGTCCTGGAGGACGGCCGGATCTTCCGCGGCCGTGCCTACGGGGCCGTGGGGGAGACCTTCGGCGAAGCGGTGTTCTCCACCGGCATGACCGGCTACCAGGAGACCCTCACCGACCCGTCCTACCACCGCCAGGTCGTCGTGATGACCGCCCCGCACATCGGCAACACCGGCGTCAACGACGAAGACCCCGAGTCGAAGCGGATCTGGGTCGCCGGATACGTCGTCCGCGACCCCGCGCGCGTGCCGTCCAACTGGCGCTCCCGCCGCTCGCTGGACGAGGAGCTGCGGGAACAGGGCGTCGTCGGCATCAGCGGCATCGACACCCGTGCCCTCACCCGGCATCTGCGCGAGCGCGGCGCCATGCGCGTCGGCATCTTCTCCGGCAACGCCCTGCCCGATGACGGCACCATGCTCGCCGAGGTCCGCCAGGCCCCCGAGATGGAGGGCGCGAACCTGGCCGCCGAGGTCGCCACCAAGGAGACGTACGTCGTCCCCGCGATCGGCGCGAAGCGCTTCACCGTCGCCGCCGTCGACCTGGGCATCAAGGGCATGACCCCGCACCGCATGGCCGAGCGCGGCATCGAGGTGCACGTGCTGCCCGCGACCGCCACGGCCAAGGACGTCTACGCCGTGAACCCTGACGGGGTCTTCTTCTCCAACGGCCCCGGTGACCCGGCGACCGCCGACGGCCCGGTGGCCGTCATGCAGGAAGTGCTGGCCCGCAGGACGCCGCTCTTCGGCATCTGCTTCGGCAACCAGATCCTGGGCCGCGCGCTCGGCTTCGGCACCTACAAGCTGAAGTACGGCCACCGCGGCATCAACCAGCCGGTGCAGGACCGTACGACCGGCAAGGTCGAGGTCACCGCGCACAACCACGGCTTCGCCGTCGACGCCCCGCTCGACAAGGTCTCCGACACCCCCTACGGCCGCGCCGAGGTCTCCCACGTCTGCCTGAACGACCAGGTCGTCGAGGGACTTCAGCTCCTCGACCAGCCGGCCTTCAGCGTCCAGTACCACCCCGAAGCGGCAGCGGGCCCGCACGACGCCGCCTACCTGTTCGACCGCTTCGTATCCCTGATGGAGGGCCAGCGTGCCTAAGCGCACCGATATCCAGTCCGTCCTGGTCATCGGCTCCGGCCCGATCGTCATCGGCCAGGCCGCCGAGTTCGACTACTCCGGCACCCAGGCGTGCCGCATCCTGCGCGCCGAGGGCCTCAGGGTGATCCTGGTCAACTCCAACCCGGCGACGATCATGACCGACCCGGAGATCGCCGACGCCACGTACGTCGAGCCGATCACCCCGGAGTTCGTCGAGAAGATCATCGCCAAGGAGCGTCCGGACGCCCTGCTGCCCACCCTGGGCGGCCAGACGGCGCTGAACACCGCCATCTCGCTGCACGAGGCGGGGACCCTCGAGAAGTACGGCGTCGAGCTCATCGGCGCCAACGTCGAGGCGATCAACAAGGGCGAGGACCGAGAGCTCTTCAAGGGCGTCGTGGAGGCGGTGAACGCGAAGATCGGGCACGGCGAGTCCGCCCGGTCCGTCATCTGCCACTCGATGGACGACGTGCTGGGGGGCGTCGAGACGCTCGGCGGCTACCCCGTCGTCGTCCGGCCCTCCTTCACCATGGGCGGTGCCGGCTCCGGCTTCGCGCACAACGAGGAGGAGCTGCGCCGCATCGCCGGTCAGGGCCTGACCCTGTCTCCCACCACCGAGGTGCTCCTTGAGGAGTCCATCCTCGGCTGGAAGGAGTACGAGCTGGAGCTGATGCGCGACAAGCACGACAACGTCGTGGTCGTCTGCTCCATCGAGAACTTCGACCCCATGGGCGTGCACACCGGTGACTCGATCACCGTCGCCCCCGCGATGACGCTCACCGACCGCGAGTACCAGGTGCTGCGCGACATCGGCATCGCCGTGATCCGCGAGGTCGGCGTCGACACCGGTGGCTGCAACATCCAGTTCGCGGTGAACCCCGAGGACGGCCGCGTGATCGTCATCGAGATGAACCCGCGTGTGTCGCGCTCCTCGGCGCTGGCCTCCAAGGCGACCGGCTTCCCGATCGCCAAGATCGCCGCGAAGCTCGCCGTCGGCTACACGCTCGACGAGATCCCGAACGACATCACCGAGAAGACGCCGGCGTCCTTCGAGCCGACGCTCGACTACGTGGTCGTGAAGGCGCCGCGTTTCGCCTTCGAGAAGTTCCCGAGCGCTGACTCGACGCTGACGACCACCATGAAGTCGGTCGGCGAGGCCATGGCGATCGGCCGCAACTTCACCGAGGCGCTGCAGAAGGCGCTGCGGTCGCTGGAGAAGAAGGGCAGCCAGTTCACCTTCGTCGGGGAGCCCGGCGACAAGAAGCTTCTTCTCGAAGAGGCCGTGCGCCCGACCGACGGCCGGATCAACACCGTCATGCAGGCCATCCGCGCGGGCGCCACGCCCGAGGAGGTCTTCGAGTCGACGAAGATCGACCCGTGGTTCGTGGACCAGCTTTTCCTGATCAAGGAGATCGCGGACGAGCTGGCCGCCGCCGAGCGGCTGGACGTCGACCTGCTGGCCGAGGCCAAGCGGCACGGCTTCTCCGACGCGCAGATCGCCGAGGTCCGCGGGCTGCGCGAGGACGTCGTGCGCGAGGTGCGGCATGCGCTGGGCGTGCGCCCGGTGTACAAGACGGTCGACACCTGCGCCGCCGAGTTCGCGGCGAAGACGCCGTACTTCTACTCCTCGTACGACGAGGAGAGCGAAGTCGCCCCGCGCGAGAAGCCCGCCGTGATCATCCTCGGCTCGGGCCCGAACCGCATCGGCCAGGGCATCGAGTTCGACTACTCCTGCGTCCACGCCTCCTTCGCGCTGAGCGACGCGGGCTACGAGACCGTGATGGTCAACTGCAACCCCGAGACGGTGTCGACCGACTACGACACCTCCGACCGCCTGTACTTCGAGCCGCTGACCCTCGAAGACGTGCTGGAGATCGTCCACGCGGAGTCGCTGGCCGGTCCGGTCGCGGGTGTGATCGTGCAGCTCGGCGGCCAGACCCCGCTGGGCCTGTCGCAGGCGCTCAAGGACAACGGCGTGCCGGTCGTGGGCACGTCGCCCGAGGCCATCCACGCCGCCGAGGACCGCGGCGCCTTCGGGCGAGTGCTGGCTCAGGCCGGTCTCCCGGCCCCCAAGCACGGCACCGCCACCACCTTCGCCGAGGCCAAGGCCATCGCCGACGAGATCGGCTACCCCGTCCTCGTACGGCCGTCGTACGTGCTCGGCGGGCGCGGCATGGAGATCGTGTACGACGAGACGCGGCTGTCCTCGTACATCGCCGAGTCCACCGAGATCAGCCCCTCCCGGCCGGTCCTGGTCGACCGGTTCCTCGACGACGCGATCGAGATCGACGTCGACGCCCTGTACGACGGCGAGGAGCTCTACCTCGGCGGCGTCATGGAGCACATCGAGGAGGCCGGTATCCACTCCGGCGACTCGGCGTGCGCGCTGCCGCCGATCACGCTCGGCGGGTTCGACATCAAGCGGCTGCGGGCGTCCACGGAGGCCATCGCCCGCGGCGTCGGCGTGCGCGGACTGATCAACATCCAGTTCGCGATGGCCGGGGACATTCTGTACGTCCTCGAAGCCAACCCGCGTGCCTCCCGCACCGTGCCCTTCACCTCGAAGGCGACCGCGGTTCCGCTGGCCAAGGCCGCCGCGCGCATCTCGCTGGGCGCGACCATCGCCGAACTGCGGGCCGAGGGAATCCTCCCGGCCAATGGCGACGGCGGGGAACTGCCGCTCGACGCGCCGATCTCCGTCAAGGAGGCCGTCATGCCGTGGTCGCGGTTCCGCGACATCCACGGGCGCGGCGTCGACACGGTGCTCGGCCCGGAGATGCGCTCCACCGGTGAAGTCATGGGCATCGACTCGGTGTTCGGCACGGCGTACGCCAAGTCGCAGGCCGGCGCGTACGGTCCGCTGCCGACCAAGGGCCGGGCCTTCATCTCGGTCGCCAACCGCGACAAGCGCTCGATGATCTTCCCGGCGCGTGAACTCGTCGCCCACGGCTTCGAGTTGCTGGCCACCTCCGGCACGGCCGAGGTGCTCAAGCGCAACGGCATCAACGCCACGATCGTGCGCAAGCAGAGCGAGGGCGAGGGCCCGAACGGCGAGAGGACCATCGTCCAGCTCATCCACGACGGTCAGGTCGACCTCATCGTCAACACGCCGTACGGCACCGGTGGCCGCCTCGACGGCTATGAGATCCGTACGGCCGCCGTTGCCCGGTCGGTGCCGTGCCTGACGACGGTCCAGGCGCTCGCCGCCGCCGTCCAGGGCATCGACGCGCTCAACCACGGTGACGTGGGCGTGCGTTCGCTCCAGGAACACGCCGAGCATCTGACCGCGGCCCGCGACTAGCAGCCCTGAGGGGGACATCGGAAACGGTGTCCCCCTCTTCGTGAGGACACTGAGATGTACAAACTCTTCTTCAACCTGGTCTTCAAGCGCATGGACCCGGAGAACGCGCACTACCTCGCCTTCCGCTGGATCCGGCTCGCCGCCCGCGTCCCCGTCCTGCGCACCTTCGTCGCCGCCGCGCTCGCGCCCCGCTACGAGGAACTGCGGACCGAGGCGTTCGGGCTGCGGATGCACGGCCCGTTCGGACTCGCGGCGGGCTTCGACAAGAACGCCGTCGCCATCGACGGGATGTCCATGCTCGGCTTCGACCACATCGAGATCGGCACGGTCACGGGCGAGCCGCAGCCCGGCAACCCCAAGAAACGGCTGTTCCGCCTCGTGCCGGACCGGGCGCTGATCAACCGTATGGGGTTCAACAACGAGGGCTCCGAGGCCGTCAGCGAGCGTCTGGCGGCTCGTACGCCCGTCTTCGGGACCGTCGTCGGCGTCAACATCGGCAAGACCAAGGTCGTCCCCGAGGAGGAGGCCGTCGGCGACTACGTGAAGTCGACCGAGCGGCTCGCCCGGCACGCGGACTATCTCGTGGTGAACGTGAGCTCGCCGAACACCCCCGGCCTGCGCAACCTGCAGGCCACGGAGGCGCTGCGCCCACTGCTGACCGCCGTCCGCGAGGCCGCCGACCGCGCCGTCACCGACCGGCGCGTGCCGCTCCTCGTCAAGATCGCCCCGGATCTCGCCGACGAGGACGTCGACGCGGTCGCCGACCTGGCCGTCGAACTCGGCCTGGACGGGATCATCGCCACCAACACCACCATCGCGCGCGAGGGCCTCGGTTTGAAGTCCGAACCCTCTCTGGTCAAGGAGACCGGCGGGCTCTCGGGCGCGCCGCTGAAAGCCCGCTCCCTGGAGGTGCTGCGCCGCCTCTACGCGCGCGTGGGCGACCGGATCACCCTGGTGGGCGTCGGCGGCATCGAGAACGCCGAGGACGCCTGGCAGCGCATCCTGGCCGGCGCCACGCTGATCCAGGGCTACAGCGCGTTCATCTACGAGGGCCCGTTCTGGAGCCGCGCCCTCCACAAGGGGCTCGCCGCGCGCCTGCGCATGAGCCCGTACGCCACCCTCGCCGACGCGGTCGGCGCCGACGTGAGGAAGTCCGCATGAGCCTGGAACCCTTCGGCGCGCGGCTGCGCCGCGCCATGGACGAGCGCGGGCCGCTCTGCGTCGGCATCGACCCGCACGCCTCCCTGCTCGCCGACTGGGGTCTCAACGACGACATCGCGGGCCTGGAGCGCTTCAGCCGCACCGTCGTCGAGGCGCTGGCCGACCGGGTAGCGGTCCTCAAGCCGCAGAGCGCCTTCTTCGAGCGCTTCGGGTCGCGCGGCATCGCCGTCCTGGAGAAGTCCGTCGAACAGGCGCGCGCGGCCGGGGCGCTGGTCGTCATGGACGCCAAGCGCGGCGACATCGGCTCGACCATGGCCGCGTACGCCGAGACCTTCCTCCACAAGGGCGCGCCGCTCTTCTCGGACGCCCTGACCGTGTCGCCGTATCTGGGCTACGGCTCGCTCGAGCCCGCGGTGGAGCTGGCGCGGGAGAGCGGGACGGGGCTCTTCGTCCTCGCGCTCACCTCCAACCCGGAGGGCGGCGAGGTGCAGCACGCCGTCCGGGCGGACGGACGGAACGTCGGAGCGACGATGCTCGGGCACCTGGCCGCCGAGAACGCGGGGCAGACGCCCCTCGGCTCCTTCGGCGCCGTCGTCGGGGCCACGCTGGGCGATCTCTCCTCCTACGACCTGGACATCAATGGGCCGCTCCTGGCGCCCGGGATCGGCGCCCAGGGGGCCACGGCGGCCGACCTGGCGGGCGTCTTCGGGGCGGCGGTGCGCAATGTCGTACCGAACGTGAGCCGGGGTGTTCTTCGTCACGGTCCCGATGTCGTCGCGCTGCGGGAGTCCGCGGAGCGCTTCGCGGAGGAGATCAGGGCCGCCGTGACGGCTGCCTGAGTCCTCCGGCGGCAGCTCGGGAGACCCCCGATCAGTGTCTTCGGAGCGCCTTGAGTCTGAATACATTCTCAAATCCGGGGCAGTATGTCGGAAATGTCCGGCTCCAGGGAGGCTGACCAGGACTTTTCCGCTGTTCTCGCTGACTCTGGCGCACTTGCCCGCTAGTCTCCGTCGAGTGGGGCCACCTCCCACGCTTTTAAGGCAGTGGGGGAGAACGGGCAAGCGTGTTGCTCGTAGCTCCCCAGGTGTGGGGCGACTAGGTTCCTCACCGGTCCGTATCCGACAGTTCGACATCCGAGGTGACGTAGGCGTGGCTCTTCCGCCCCTTACCCCTGAACAGCGCGCAGCCGCGCTCGAAAAGGCCGCCGCGGCTCGCCGGGAGCGGGCCGAGGTCAAGAATCGACTCAAGCACTCCGGCGCCTCCCTTCACGAGGTCATCAAGCAGGGCCAGGAGAATGACGTCATCGGTAAGATGAAGGTCTCCGCTCTCCTCGAGTCCCTGCCGGGCGTGGGCAAGGTCCGCGCCAAGCAGATCATGGAGCGACTTGGCATCTCCGAGAGCCGCCGCGTGCGCGGCCTCGGTTCCAACCAGATCGCCTCCTTGGAGCGCGAATTCGGGGGCTCTGGCGCCTGAGTCCTGGGCACACCGGGATTACTGGAATAATCGCCGCATGGCTGCAACACCCCGGGGGACGACCCCCGTACCCCCGGACGCACGTCCGCGGCTGACCGTGCTCTCCGGCCCCTCAGGGGTCGGCAAGAGCACGGTCGTCGCCCATATGCGCAAGGAACACCCCGAGGTCTGGCTCTCGGTGTCGGCGACGACCCGTAAGCCGCGCCCCGGTGAGAAGCACGGAGTCCACTACTTCTTCGTCTCCGACGAGGAGATGGACAAGCTGATCGCCAACGGCGAGCTTCTCGAGTGGGCCGAATTCGCCGGCAACCGCTACGGGACGCCCCGCAAGGCCGTCCTCGAGCACCTGGAGGCGGGTGTGCCGGTCCTCCTGGAAATCGATCTCCAGGGCGCCCGGCAGGTCCGCGAGTCCATGCCGGACGCACTGCTCGTGTTCCTGGCTCCTCCCTCCTGGGAGGAGCTGGTGCGCAGGCTCACCGGTCGTGGCACCGAACCGCCCGAGGTGATCGAGCGCCGCCTGGAGGCGGCCAAGATCGAACTCGCGGCCGAGCCGGAGTTCGATGTCACCCTGGTCAACACCTCCGTCGAGGACGTGGCGCGTGAGCTGCTAGCCTTGATGGAAGTTGTTTGATCTTTCAGGTCATTTTCCACCTTTCGGAAGGCAGAGCGTGTCCTCTTCCATCACCGCTCCCGAGGGCATCATCAACCCTCCGATCGACGAGCTCCTCGAGGCCACCGACTCGAAGTACAGCCTCGTGATCTACGCGGCCAAGCGCGCCCGTCAGATCAACGCGTACTACTCGCAGCTCGGCGAGGGCCTCCTCGAGTACGTCGGTCCGCTCGTCGACACCCACGTCCACGAGAAGCCGCTCTCTATCGCCCTGCGCGAGATCAACGCGGGTCTGCTGACGTCCGAGGCCGTCGAGGGCCCCGCGCAGTAGTCATTCGTTTGCTCATCCCAGGCCCGGCAGCGCGACTGTCGGGCCTGTGGTGTGTCATGGAGTCGTACGTTTCCGAGCTCGGGGAGAGACGGTGGACAAGCCGAAGGTCGTGCTGGGGGTCAGCGGTGGCATCGCCGCGTACAAGGCCTGTGAGCTGCTGCGGAGGCTGACGGAGTCGGGCCACGACGTACGCGTCGTGCCGACCGCGTCCGCGCTGCACTTCGTCGGTGCCGCCACCTGGTCCGCACTCTCCGGCCACCCGGTGGCCACGGAGGTCTGGTCGGACGTCCACGAGGTCCCGCACGTCCGCATCGGGCAGCACGCCGACCTGGTGGTGGTGGCCCCCGCGACGGCCGACATGCTGGCCAAGGCGGCCCACGGCCTGGCCGACGACCTCCTCACCAACACCCTGCTCACCGCCCGCTGCCCGGTCGTCTTCGCGCCCGCCATGCACACCGAGATGTGGGAGCACCCGGCCACCCAGGAGAACGTGGCGACGCTGCGCCGCCGCGGCGCCGTCGTCATCGAGCCCGCTGTGGGGCGCCTGACCGGCGTCGACACCGGCAAGGGGCGGCTGCCCGACCCGGGGGAGATATTCGAGATCTGTCGCCGCGTCCTCGCCCGCGGGGTGACCGAGCCGGACCTCGCCGGCCGGCACGTCGTCGTCAGCGCGGGCGGCACACGCGAGCCCCTCGACCCGGTCCGCTTCCTCGGCAACCGCTCCTCCGGCAAGCAGGGCTACGCCCTCGCCCGCACGGCGGCCGCAAGGGGCGCCCGGGTCACCCTGATCGCGGCGAACACCGGGCTGCCCGATCCGGCGGGCGTGGACGTCGTGCAGGTGGGAACGGCCGTGCAGCTGCGCGAGGCGGTGCTGAAGGCGGCCTCGGACGCCGACGCCGTGGTGATGGCGGCGGCGGTGGCGGACTTCCGCCCGGCCACGTACGCGGCCGGGAAGATCAAGAAGAGGGACGGCCGTGAACCCGAACCGATCGTCCTGATCCGCAATCCGGACATCCTCGCGGAGATCTCCACCGACCGCCCGCGCCCCGGCCAGGTGGTGGTCGGTTTCGCCGCCGAGACGGACGACGTGCTCGCCAACGGCCGTACGAAACTGGAGCGCAAGGGCTGCGATCTCCTTGTGGTGAACGAGGTGGGGGAGCGCAAGACCTTCGGCTCCGAGGAGAACGAGGCCGTGGTGCTCGGCGCCGACGGCAGTGAGACACCGGTGCCGTACGGGCCGAAGGAAGCCCTGGCCGAAACGGTGTGGGACCTGGTGACCCGCCGACTGGAGTAACCGTCGCGCTCGACGGAGGCGCATGTCTCAGCCGGCTCAGCAGGCACCCGAAAGCCCGTGAAAACGGGCGTGGCGGCCCTGGCGGAGACCGAGCGCCATGGCGCAGAATGCCCGTGCCGCAGGTCACAGCGCTTCCGAGAAGCGAGACAGGGGGGCCCGCGGGCGAGCGCGACCGATAAACTGTCGTCGGACGACGCCGGGCGCAGCTCCCGTCCCGTCCGCCAATGATCAGCCAGCAGCCGCTGCAACCACAGGGAGCGTTGTGTCCCGTCGCCTGTTCACCTCGGAGTCCGTGACCGAGGGTCACCCCGACAAGATCGCTGACCAGATCAGCGACACCATTCTCGACGCGCTTCTGCGGGAGGACCCGACGTCCCGGGTCGCCGTGGAGACGCTCATCACGACCGGCCTGGTGCACGTGGCCGGCGAGGTCACGACCAAGGCGTACGCGCCGATCGCCCAGCTGGTCCGCGACAAGATCCTGGAGATCGGTTACGACTCGTCGAAGAAGGGCTTCGACGGAGCCTCCTGTGGTGTGTCGGTGTCGATCGGCTCGCAGTCGCCGGACATCGCGCAGGGCGTCGACACGGCGTACGAGCAGCGGGTCGAAGGCGATGAGGACGAGCTCGACAAGCAGGGCGCGGGCGACCAGGGCCTGATGTTCGGGTACGCGACGGACGAGACGCCGAACCTGATGCCGCTCCCGATCCACCTCGCGCACCGCCTCTCGCGCCGCCTGTCCGAGGTCCGCAAGAACGGGACGATCCCCTACCTGCGTCCGGACGGAAAGACCCAGGTCACCATCGAGTACGACGGTGACAAGGCGGTCCGCCTGGACACGGTCGTCGTCTCCTCGCAGCACGCCTCGGACATCGACCTGGACTCGCTCCTCGCTCCCGACATCCGCGAGTTCGTGGTCGAGCCCGAGCTCAAGGCGCTCCTCGAGGACGGCATCAAGCTGGAGACCGAGGGCTACCGCCTGCTGGTCAACCCGACCGGCCGCTTCGAGATCGGCGGCCCGATGGGCGACGCCGGCCTGACCGGCCGCAAGATCATCATCGACACGTACGGCGGCATGGCCCGCCACGGTGGCGGCGCCTTCTCGGGCAAGGACCCCTCCAAGGTCGACCGCTCCGCCGCGTACGCCATGCGCTGGGTCGCCAAGAACGTCGTCGCCGCGGGCCTCGCCGCGCGCTGCGAGGTCCAGGTCGCCTACGCCATCGGCAAGGCCGAGCCCGTCGGTCTCTTCGTCGAGACCTTCGGCACCGCCAAGGTCGACGCGGAGAAGATCGAGTCCGCCATCGCCGAGGTCTTCGACCTCCGCCCGGCGGCCATCATCCGCGACCTCGACCTGCTGCGCCCGATCTACTCCCAGACCGCGGCGTACGGCCACTTCGGCCGCGAGCTGCCCGACTTCACGTGGGAGCGGACGGATCGGGTGGAGGCGCTGCGGAAGGCCGTAGGTCTGTAGTTCCGGTTCACCTGGCGAGGCCCGGCATCCGTCAAGGGTGCCGGGCCTCGGTCGTACGGGGCCGGCGGCGTTCGGGGGACGGGGTACCGCAGCGGCTCGCGGATAGCCTGCGCCCGATGCCGAGCAGCGCGCCCGCCGCGGCGAGTACCGCGAGCACGGCCGCAGCCACCCGGCCCGACGCCGGGGGAGCGCCCGTGCCCGGGATGTGCGCGACGCCCTCGCCGACGCGTCGGCGCGGGTTGCGGTGTGTCGGCGACGAGAAGGGGCTGCCCGACGGCCTCGTCGAGCGACTCCTGCCGGAGATCGAGACGCCCGGCCCGGGACGGGACGGGCGGCAACAGGCCGCATGAGCAGGCGCGGAGCATGCGGGCGGTGGCCCGACGTCACCCCGATCTGTCCGTGCTGCTCTTCCAACGCCCCGGCGTCACTCTGGAGGGCTTCGGGCCGTGCCACGCCGTCCATGCCGCGCCATGTGCCGGGGCCGGTCGGGGCCTGATGAACCGGTGTCACGTTCCCGGAGCCGGGAGCTGTGTCAGTGGCGTTTGGTAGAAATGCAGGCGTGAGCAGCGAGGACAGGCAGGGGGGTGGCGGTGCGGAGGGCGCGCCGCCGGAGCAGCTCGCGTTGATTCGGGAGGCTGTGCGGAAAGCCAAGGTGCCCAAGGCGAAGCCGCGGACGTGGCGGGGGGCCGCGGTCGCGAAGGAGCTGCCTGTCGCGCGGGTTCTCGTCGACAAGGGAGTGCTGCATCTCGACCGGTACTTCGACTACGCCGTGCCCGAGGAGCTGGACGAGGCCGCCCAGCCGGGGGTGCGGGTCCGGGTGCGGTTCGGGGCCGGGGGGCGCAATGTCCGGGAGGGGCGGCGTGAGGGCGGCGGGCTGATCGACGGGTTCCTCGTCGAGAGGGTCGCCGAGTCCGACTATGCCGGACCGCTGGCCGCGCTCGCCCAGGTCGTGTCGCCCGAGCCGGTGCTCGGGCCCGAGCTGCTGGGTCTCGCCCGGGCTGTCGCCGACCGGTACGCGGGATCTCTCGCGGATGTGCTGCAGCTGGCCGTTCCGCCCCGGCATGCCCGGGCCGAGGCACGGGAGTCGCCCGACGCTCCGCCGCCGCCTCCCGCGCCCGATCCGGGCACCTGGCAGCGGTACGGGCGCGGGGCTGAGTTCCTCGCCTCGCTCGCTTCCGGCGGGGCGCCGCGTGCCGTGTGGACCGCGTTGCCCGGCCCCCAGTGGGCGGAGGAGATCGCCCGGGCCGTGCAGGCGACGCTCGCCTCCGGGCGCGGGGCACTGGTCGTCGTACCGGCCGGGCGGCCCGCCGCACGCGTGGACGCCGCGCTCAGAGCCCTGCTCGGGGAGGGGCAGCACGCGGTGCTGACCGCCGACGCCGGGCAGGAGCGGCGGTATCGGGAGTGGCTCGCCGTACGGCGGGGGGCGGTACGGGCTGTGGTCGGTACGCGGGCCGCCATGTTCGCGCCCGTACGGAATCTCGGGCTCGTGGCCGTCTGGGACGACGGAGACGCCAGTCACAGTGACGACAACGCTCCCTTCCCGCATGTGCGGGAGGTGCTGGAGCTGCGCGCCTCCCGCGACAAGTGCGGGTTCCTGCTGGGGAGCTGGAGCTGCACGGTGGAGGCCGCACAACTCGTCGAGAGCGGGTGGGCACTGCCCCTGGCCGCGGACCGGGAGCAGGTGCGCGGGGCCGCGCCGCTGGTTCGGACCGTCGGCGACGGGGATCTGGCCCGGGACGAGGCCGCCCGCGCCGCGCGGCTGCCCACCCTCGCCTGGCAGGTCATCAGGGAGGGGCTGCGGCAGGGTCCCGTGCTCGTGCAAGTACCCCGGCGGGGGTACGTTCCCCGGATGGCCTGTGCGCAGTGCCGGGCGCCCGCGCGGTGCCGGCATTGCGCCGGGCCGCTCGAGGCGCGGGACGCGGACGCCCTGCGGTGCGCGTGGTGCGGGCGGGACGAGGCGGCCTGGCACTGCCCCGAGTGCGGCGGGTTCCGGCTGCGGGCGCAGGTCGTGGGCGCGCGGCGGACCGCCGAGGAGCTGGGGCGGGCGTTTCCTGCCGTGCCGGTGCGGACGTCCGGGCGGGAGCAGGTGCTCGACACCGTCTCGGAGGCGCCCGCGCTTGTCGTGAGCACCCCGGGCGCCGAGCCGGTCGCCGAGGGCGGATACGCGGCCGCGTTGCTGCTCGATGGCTGGGCGATGCTCGGACGCCCCGATCTGCGGGCCGGTGAAGACGCCTTGCGGCGGTGGACAGGGGCGGCGGCGCTCGTGCGTCCGCAGAGCGCCGGCGGCACCGTGGTGGTCGTCGCCGAGCCGACCCTGCGGCCCGTTCAGGCGCTCGTACGGTGGGATCCCGTCGGACACGCGGTGCGGGAACTCGCCGAGCGGGCCGAGCTGGGCTTTCCGCCGGTCTCCCGGATGGCGGCCGTGTCCGGTACACCGGAGGCACTCGCCGGGTTTCTCACCGCGGCCGAACTGCCCCATGACGCCGAGGTATTGGGGCCCGTGCCGGTACTCGACACCGAGGCGGGGCGGCCTCGGCGGGTCGGTGGGCCGCCGCCCGGCGAGCACTGGGAGAGGGCGCTCATCCGCGTGCCCCCGGGGAGCGGTGCCGCGCTGGCGGCCGCGCTGAAGGCCGCGCAGGCGGCGCGGATGGCGCGTGGGGGGAGCGAGCCCGTACGGATTCGGATCGATCCGCTCGACATCGGGTGAGGGCGTACGGGGGTCGGGGGCCGTCGGTGAGGGGATGCAAGACCGCGGGCCGTCGGTAAGGGCGTACGAAGTCGCGGGCCGTCGGTAGAGGCGTGCGGGTGGCGGGCCGTCGGTAGAGGCGTGCGGGTGGCGTGCTGTCGGTAGAGGTGCACCGGTGGGAGGCCGTAGGCAAAGGGGTGCCGGCGCCGGCGGGAGCTCAGGGCTGCCTCCCGGGCCTTGCGGCTCCGGGAGGCACGCAAGCGCAGCGGGTCAGCCGTTGCGCGGGCCCGGGAACGCGGTGGGCCTGACCTCGTCGCGGAGCGTGGGGCTGCCCGCTGTCGGCTGGGTCGGCATGGAGCGAGCGGCGGGGACGGTCGGCACCGTGGGGATACCGGTGTTGACGGCCACCGTGCGGGTGCCCGACGTCTCCGTGGCGCGCTCCGCCTCCGCCGCGGCCTGGGCGGCGGCGCGGCGTGCGCCGTAACGGCGGTGCACCGCCTGCTTGGTGACCCCGAGCGCCGAGCCCACCGCGTCCCACGAGAAACCGAGTGAGCGGTCGAAGTCCACGGCGGCCGTGACAAGGGTCTCGACGCTGTCCCGCAGCTCCTGGGCGAGGCGGACGGTCGGGGCGGGGGCGCGTCCGTAGACGACGAAGCCCGTGGAGGGGCCGGAGCGGCGCGGGCGGTAGACGTTGCCCAGTTGGGCGGTGAGCGTGCGCAGTGCGTCCACCTGCCGGCGGACCCGCTCGATGTCCCGCACCAGCAAGTGCAGGCTGGCCCGAGCCTGGGCGTCGTGGGTTGCGTGGTCGGCCATGAACAAGCCTCTCGAACCGGCGTTGAAAAGGATCGGGCCGCGACTGCGGCCCGTTGTGGTCAACTCTTTCTTGACCAACGCGTTTTCGCTCCGCTGGTCACGCATCAGGGGCGTAAGGGCATATGCACGGGGCGCGTCTTGAGGCGTACGCCCCCGGCGGAGGCTTGACTCGCCTCGCCTTCGGCCTCGGGATTTGATGTCAGGCTCAAAAGAGCGGCGCTCGTAAACGATGCGCCTTCTTGACGGGCGTCGGCGGCGGTGCGGGGCCCAGCCGGACACGGCGACCGCGGGACACCCGAGCCCCCAAGCCGCGCGCCGCATAGACTGGTGCGCTGCCCCGCACGGCCCGTACGCCGGGATTCGGACGGGCCGACTAGAACTCCCGCCCGAGAGGCCAACCGCCACCCATGAAGCTTGTCTTCGCAGGAACCCCCGAGGTCGCCGTTCCCGCTCTGGACGCCCTGATCGCCTCAGGGCGGCACGAGGTGGCCGCCGTCGTCACCCGGCCCGACGCGCCGGCCGGGCGGGGGCGCCGGCTCGTCGCGAGTCCGGTCGCCCAGCGGGCGGAGGAGGCCGGGATCGAGGTGCTGAAGCCGGTGAGGCCACGGGACGAGGAGTTCCTGGCGCGGCTGAGCGAGATCGGGCCCGACTGCTGTCCCGTGGTGGCGTACGGGGCACTGCTCCCTCGGGTCGCCCTCGACATCCCGGCCCAGGGCTGGGTCAATCTGCACTTCTCGCTGTTGCCCGCCTGGCGCGGCGCCGCCCCCGTGCAGCACGCGATCATGGCGGGGGACGAGATCACCGGTGCCTCCACCTTCCTGATCGAGGAAGGGCTCGACTCGGGACCGGTGTACGGGACGGTGACCGAGGAGATCCGGCCCACCGACACCAGCGGCGACCTGCTCACGCGGCTCGCCTTCGCGGGGTCCGGGCTGCTGGCGGCGACGATGGACGGCATCGAGGACGGCACCCTCAAGGCGGTGCCGCAGCCGGCCGACGGGGTCACCATGGCGCCGAAGATCACCGTCGAGGACGCGCGGGTCGACTGGTCCGCCCCGGCGCTGCGCGTCGACCGGGTCGTGCGGGGGTGCACGCCCGCGCCCGGGGCGTGGACTGTCTTCCGTGGTGAGCGGCTCAAGCTCATCCAGGTCGCGACGGTGCCCGAGCGGACGGATCTCGCTCCGGGGGAGCTGTCCGTCGGCAAGAACAACGTGTACGTCGGGACGGGTTCGTACGCGGTGGAGCTGCACTGGGTTCAGGCTCAGGGCAAGAAGCCGATGCGGGCCGCGGACTGGGCGCGTGGTGTGCGGATTCCCTCCGGGGAGCGGCTGGGGGTCTGAACCCCGGGGGCGTGGTCCCCGGGGGGCGGACCCCGGGAACCACGCCCCCCGGTAAGGCGGTTCCTGGGGGCAGCCGCCCGGCACGGCGCGGTTCCCGGGGGGCAGACTCCGGGCACGGCGGTTCCCGGGGCAGACTCCGGGCACGGCGGGTTTCGCCCCCTCCGCCCCTGCCCGTCCCGTATGTGGGGGCTGCGCCCCCAGACCCCCCTGTCGCGCTTCGCGCTCGTCCTCAAGCGCCGGACGGGCTAAACGCTTTCCGACGTACGCTGGACTGGTTGACCCATCCAGGATCCGGAGCACCTTTTTCGTGAGTGAGCAGTCCCGTCGGGCGGGTAAGCCCGGCAAGCCCTATCGCCGTCCCCAGAAGGACCCGGTCCGTATGCTCGCCTTCGAGGCGCTGCGGGCCGTGGACGAGCGGGACGCGTACGCGAACCTCGTCCTGCCGCCGCTGCTGCGCAAGGCGCGCGAGAAGGGCGACTTCGACGGGCGGGACGCGGCGCTGGCGACCGAGCTGGTGTACGGGACGCTGCGCCGGCAGGGGACGTATGACGCCGTCATCGCCGCCTGTGTCGACCGGCCGCTCAGGGAAGTCGATCCGCCCGTTCTCGACGTGCTCAACCTCGGCGCGCACCAGCTGCTCGGGACGCGCATTCCGACCCATGCCGCCGTCTCCGCCTCCGTCGAGCTCGCCCGTGTTGTGCTCGGCGACGGACGGGCCAAGTTCGTCAACGCCGTGCTGCGCAAGGTCGCGCGGCAGGACCTCGACGCTTGGCTGGAGCAGGTCGCGCCGCCCTACGACGAGGACCCCGAGGAGCATCTCGCCGTCGTGCACTCGCACCCGCGCTGGATCGTCTCCGCGCTGTGGGACTCGCTGGGCGGCGGCCGTGCCGGGATCGAGGATCTGCTGGAGGCCGACAACGAGCGGCCGGAGGTGACGCTCGTCGCCAGGCCCGGGCGGTCGAGTGCCGATGAACTCCTCGATGTGATCGGGGACGAGTCCGCGCTGCCGGGCCGCTGGTCGCCGTACGCCGTGCGGCTCAGCGAAGGCGGTGAGCCGGGCGCCATCGACGCCGTACGCGAGGGCCGTGCGGGCGTCCAGGACGAGGGCAGCCAGCTGGTCGCGCTCGCCCTCGCGAACGCGCCGCTCGACGGGCCCGACAAGGCCTGGCTGGACGGCTGCGCCGGACCCGGCGGCAAGGCTGCCATGCTCGCCGGACTCGCCGCCCAGCGCGGGGCCGTGCTGCTCGCCTCCGAGAAGCAGCCGCACCGGGCGGGACTGGTGGCGAAGGCGCTCGCCGGGAATCCCGGGCCGTATCAGGTGATCGCGGCCGATGGGACCCGTCCGCCGTGGCGGCCCGGCACCTTCGACCGGGTGCTCATGGACGTGCCCTGCACGGGGCTCGGCGCGCTGCGCCGCCGTCCGGAGGCGCGTTGGCGGCGCCGCCCCGAGGACCTGGAAGGCTTCGCGCCGCTCCAGCGGGGACTGCTGCGCACGGCACTCGACTCCGTACGGGTCGGTGGCATCGTCGGGTATGCGACCTGCTCGCCGCATCTCGCCGAGACCCGCGCGGTCGTCGACGACGTGCTCAAGCACTACGACGGTGGCTCCGCCGAGCTGCTCGACGCCCACCCTCTCCTGCCGGACGTGCCTGCGCTGGGCGACGGCCCCGACGTACAGCTGTGGCCGCATCTGCATGGCACGGACGCCATGTATCTGGCGCTCATCCGGCGCACCGCGTGATCTAGTCGGGGCGTGACGCGGGTTCAGGTGCCGCGGACGCCACCGGAGGCCGTGCCGACCCGTCCTCGTGCGAGAGGCGGTGCGGCCACCACACCTTCGGCCCGATGTCGAGGAACAGCGACGTCACCAGGATCGAGCGCACCACGAAGGTGTCGAGCAGGACGCCCAGCGCCACCGCGAAGCCGATCTCGGCGAAGGCGACCATCGGGAGGGTGCCGAGGGCGGCGAAGGTGCCGGCCAGCACCAGGCCGGCGGAGGTGATCACCGCGCCCGTCGCCGCCAGGCCCGTCACCACGCCCGCGCGGGTGCCCTGGTGGGCCGCCTCCTCGCGGATACGGGTGGTCAGGAAGATGTTGTAGTCGATGCCGAGGGCGACCAGGAACACGAAGACGAACAGCGGGAAGTCGGTTTGCTCGCCCGCGTAGTCGAAGATGTGCCGGAAGGCGAGCGCGCTGGCGCCGAGTGCCGCCGCGAAGGACAGCACCACCGTGCCGATCAGCAGCAGCGGGGCCACCAGAGCCCGTAGCAGCGCGCCCAGGATCAGCAGGACGACCAGCAGGACCGCCGGGATGATCAGGATGTTGTCGTGGGTGGTCGCCGCGTCCATGTCGAGCAGGGCCGCGGTCCCGCCGCCCACCCGGGCGTCCGCGTCGGGCACGGCGTGCGCCGCCTCCCGTACGCGCTGGACCGTCTGTTTCGCGGCGTCGCTGTCCGCCGGGGCGGTCATCGTCGCCTCGAAGAGCACCTTGCCGTCGTACGAGGGTTTCGTGCCCGGCGGCACGGTGATGCTGGCGGGCACCACACCCTTCGTACCGGCCACCGCGGCGCGGACCTGGTCGCCCTTGGTCTGGTCCGCGACGATGACCAGCGGATCGCCGCTGCCCGCCGGGAAGTACCGCTCGGAGATCTGCTGGCCGGTGATCGAGTCCGGCTTGCCGGTGAAGGCGTCCGCGTTGCTGATCCCGTTGGCGTGCAGTTGGAGGAGGCCGAAGGAGAGGGCGGCCAGGGCGAGCGCGGTGGCGGCCCAGACGGCGCGGGGGCGGCGGGCGATACGGCGGCCCATGCGGGCCCAGACGCCGCTCGCGGTCGGGTCGGCCGAGCCGAAGTGCGGGATCGCCGGCCAGAAGATCCAGCGGCCGAAGACCAGCAGCAGCGCCGGGAAGAGCGTGAGCATGGCGAGCAGCGCGACCGCCACGCCGATGGCCGCCACCGGGCCGAGGCCCCGCGTCGAGTTCATCTCGGCGGCGAGCAGCACCAGCATGCTCAGGACGACCGTGGCGCCGGACGCGAGTACGGCTGGGCCCGCGCGATTGAGGGCGAGGGCCATCGCCTCGTGGCGGTCCTCGTGGCGGCGCAGTTCCTCTCGGTAGCGGGCGACCAGGAGCAGCGCGTAGTCCGTGCCCGCGCCGAAGACGAGGACGGTGAGGATGCCAGCGCTCTGCCCGTTGACGGTCAGGCCCGCGTGTTGCGCGAGGAGATAGATCAGCGCCTGGGCCGTGAACAGCGCGGCGACCACACCGATCAGCGGCACGAAGATCAGGGTCAGGCTTCGGTAGGTGAGCAGCAGCATCACGATCACGACGCCCATTGCTGACAACAGCAGCGTCGAGTCGATGCCTTCGAAGGCCTTGGAGAAGTCGGCGGAGGTGCCGCCCGGGCCCGTGATGTGCACGCCGAGCCCGCCGCTGCCCTTGCCGACCTGGTCACGGAGGGAGTCGACGGCGGGCGCGATCTCCTCCCAGCCCTTCTCGTCCATCGTGATCGGCACATGGATCTGGGCGGCCTCGGGCGCGGTCGGGTTGTTGTAGACCGGGCCGCGCGTCTCGTCGCCGCGCACGCCGTGCGCCGTGAGTCCCTTGATCTGCTGGACGTCCTGGGCGATCGCCTGCTTGTCCTGGGCGGTCAGTCCGCCCGCACGGGCGTAGACGACGACCACGGGGATCTGTTCCGGCCTGAACGTGCCGGATGTGTCGAGGACTTGGGTGGACTCGGCCGACCCGGGCAGCCAGGAGGCCGCGTCGTTGTCCTGGGCGTCGGTGAGCTTCGAGGCGAGCGGTGCCGCCACCACGAGCGCCACCAGCCACAGGCCGACGATCAGCCACTTGCTGCGCCGCCCGCACAGGAATCCGATGAGTCCCTGGCCCACAGGGCGCTCTTTCCCGTCCGTCATGGCCACCCCCGTAGCCGCGTCTGGAGCCGGTCGGCCGCCCAGCATGGCATGCCGGGCCGTCGTATGACATCCGCAGAACGGCCCAGGTCTGGACCGAGGAGAGCAACCGGCCCGGGGCATGGCAGGCTTGGGGCATGGCCGTGCAGATCAACCCCAGCATCCTGTCCGCCGACTTCGCCCGTCTTGCCGAGGAGGCAAAGGCGGTGGAAGGCGCCGACTGGCTCCATGTCGACGTCATGGACAACCACTTCGTACCGAACCTCACGCTCGGTGTGCCGGTCGTAGAGAGCCTGGCCCGAGCGACGGACACGCCGCTGGACTGCCATCTGATGATCGAGGACGCCGATCGATGGGCGCCGCAGTACGTCGAAGCGGGTGCCGGTTCCGTCACCTTCCATGCGGAGGCGGCCGCCGCGCCGGTGCGGCTCGCGCGCGAAATCCGGGCCAAGGGCGCCCGTGCCGCCATGGCGCTCAAGCCCGCGACCCCCATCGAGCCGTACGAGGACCTGCTTCCCGAACTCGACATGCTGCTGATCATGACGGTGGAGCCAGGTTTCGGCGGCCAGTCGTTCCTCGACATCATGCTTCCGAAGATCCGCCGCACCCGCGAGTTGATCAGCAAGCACGGCCTCGAACTGTGGCTCCAGGTCGACGGCGGTGTGTCGGCGTCCACCATCGAGCGGTGCGCGGAGGCGGGAGCCGACGTCTTCGTCGCCGGATCGGCCGTGTACGGGGCGGCGGACCCGGCCCAGGCGGTACGTGCATTGCGCACCCAGGCCGAGGCGGTGACCGCCCACGCGGCATGGGCGTGCGACCACTGAGCCAAGGGAACGTGAACGGCGCCCAGCAGGGCTGATCAAGTACGCCGGATCTGCGAGGATGAACGGCGAATCCAGAGTGTGAACAGCAGTGAGGAGATCGCCGTGTCGGGTATGTCGGCGGGCCGGTCAGCCATGCGGATGGGACCCGCTGAGCTGGTGCAGGCGGCGGCCATGGCCCGCCGCTTCTACCTCGAGGGCAAATCCAAGATCCAGATCGCCGAGGAGTTCGGCGTCAGCCGCTTCAAGGTGGCCCGGGTCCTGGAGACCGCTCTCGAACGGGATCTGGTGAGGATCGAGATCCGCGTCCCCGCCGAGCTGGACGCGGAGCGCTCCGACGCGCTGCGCGCCCGCTACGGCCTCAGGCACGCCGTCGTGGTGGAGTCCCCGGCCGATGCGGAGGAGTCGCCCGACCCCGAGAATCTCGGCGAGGTCGCCGCCGACCTGCTCGGTGAGCTGGTCAACGAGGGCGATGTGCTGGGTCTGGCCTGGGGCCGCTCCACCATCAACATGGCGGCCGCGCTCGACCGGCTCCCGCCGTGCACGGTGGTGCAGCTGACGGGTGTGTACGACGCCGGGACCGCCGAGCGCGGTTCGGTGGAGGCGGTGCGGCGGGCGGCCCAGGTGTCCGGGGGCGACGCCCACCCCATCTACGCGCCGATGCTGCTGCCGGACGCGGCCACCGCGGCCGCGCTGCGCAATCAGACCGGGATCGCCCGGGCCTTCGAGTACTTCGACAAGGTCACGGTCGCCTGCGTCTCCATCGGCTCCTGGGAGCCCGGCATCTCCACGGTGCACGACATGCTCAGCGACGAGGAACGCGCCCACTACGCGTCCCTCGGCGTCGCCGCGGAGATGTCCGCGCACCTCTTCGACGCCGAGGGCCGACGAGTCGGGCGTGACCTGGGCGAGCGCTGCATCACGGTCGAGGCCGACCGGCTGCGCCGCATCCCCGAGGTCGTCGCCATCGCGGGCGGTCAGCGCAAGGCGGCCGCCATCGACGCGGTGCTGCGGTCGGGGCTCGTCACCAGCCTGGTGACGGACACGTCGGCCGCGGACGTGCTCATGACGGCGGGGCCGACGCCCCGCCCGGCACTCAACAGGGCGGATCCGGACGGGCCGTGACCGCTCGGGGGCTGCGGGCGGACGGTCTGTGACCGCTCGGGGCCGCGGGCGGACGGTCTGTGGCTCTTCGGGGCTGCGGGCGGACGGGCCGTGACCGCTCGGGGCTGCGGGCGGATGGTCTGGGACCGCCCGCGGGCTGCGGGCGGATGGTCTGTGGCTCTTCGGGGCCGCGGGCCCAGTTCCATGGCTTCCTTTCCGGGCCCCTCCGGGCCCAATGGCGCGCCGGGAGCGGATGGCCGTGGCAGCATCGGCGTCATGCTGCTGCGGTCCGTCCCCCGTGTGTTCGCGGGCCTGTTCCTCTGCTTGAGCGTTCTGCTGACGGGGTGCTCTTCCGCGACCGACAGCGTCTCCACCTCGTCCACCGCGCCCGGCTGGGCGCAGGGCATGGGCACCGTCAAGGCGGCCCAGCTGCCCGCCGAGGCACGGCGGACCCTCGCCCTCGTCGACCGGGGCGGCCCCTTCCCCTACGCCAAGGACGGCGTCGTCTTCGGCAACTTCGAGCGGCTGCTGCCGCGGCACCAGCGCGGCTACTACCACGAGTACACGGTCAAAACCCCAGGTGAGCGGGACCGGGGCGCCCGGCGCATTGTCACCGGGCAGAGCGGTGAGATCTACTACACCGATGATCACTACAAGTCGTTCAAGGCGGTGCTGAGATGAGCCACGGTCCTCTCGCGCAGGTGTGCCGCGCGGCCGGATGGCAGTTCACCGTCCTGGACCTCACCGGTGTCTCGGACAAGGCCGGCTTCATGGCCCGCTGTGTGCGCGCCCTGGACCTGCCGGAGTGGTTCGGGCGGAACTGGGACGCGCTCGCGGACTCCCTGGGCGACCCCGACTGGGGGCCCGCGAGCCCGGGCAGACTGCTCGTGGTGAGCGGCTGGCGGCAATACGCGAAGGCGCGGCCCGACGAGTGGGAGATCGCCCAGGAGGTCCTGGAGTCGGCCTCCGGGCACTACCAGCAGTTCGACGCCGTCCTCTCGGTCGTCCTCACCCTTGGAGGATCCGACCAACTGCCCGCTGACCAGCCTGGATGATCTGTGCGGGCAACGCATACCGGCCGACATGGGACAATGAAGTACGTGCTCTTCCCCCTGGCTGACCTGTCCGGGGGTCACCTCGAACGACTGGGATGTGCAGCACGTGCGTTTCCTCAATGACATCCAGCCCGCGTACGACCTGACGTACGACGACGTCTTCATGGTGCCCAGCCGCTCCGCGGTCGGCTCGCGTCAGGGCGTGGACCTCACCGCCCCGGACGGCACGGGCACCACCATCCCGCTCGTCGTCGCCAACATGACCGCCATCGCGGGCCGCCGGATGGCCGAGACCGTCGCCCGCCGCGGTGGCCTCGTCGTCATCCCGCAGGACATTCCGATCGAGGTCGTCACCGAGGTCATCTCCTGGGTCAAGGGACGCCACCTGGTGCTCGACACCCCGATCGTCCTCGCCCCCCACCAGACCGTCGCCGACGCGCTGGCGCTGCTGCCCAAGCGCGCGCACAACGCGGGCGTCGTCGTGGACGAGGACGGCCGTCCGGTCGGCGTGGTCACCGACGCCGACCTGAACGGCGTGGACCGCTTCACGCAGCTGTCCGAGGTCATGTCCCGGGACCTGCTGCTGCTCGACGCGGACATCGACCCGCGCGAGGCCTTCCACAAGCTCGACCACGCCAACCGCCGTTACGCCCCCGCCGTGGACGCGGGCGGCAAGCTCGCGGGCATCCTCACCCGCAAGGGCGCCCTGCGCGCCACGCTCTACACGCCCGCCACCGACGCGGGCGGCAGGCTGCGCATCGCCGCCGCCGTCGGCATCAACGGCGATGTGGCGGGCAAGGCCAAGCAGCTGCTCGACGCGGGCGTCGACACGCTCGTCATCGACACGGCGCACGGCCATCAGGAGTCGATGATCAGCGCCGTCAGGACGGTGCGCGCGCTCGACCCGCAGGTCCCGATCGTCGCGGGCAACATTGTCGCCGCCGAGGGTGTCAAGGACCTGATCGACGCCGGCGCGGACATCATCAAGGTCGGTGTCGGCCCCGGCGCCATGTGCACCACCCGCATGATGACCGGCGTCGGCCGGCCGCAGTTCTCCGCCGTCCTGGAGTGCGCCGCCGAGGCGAAGAAGTACGGCAAGCACGTCTGGGCCGACGGCGGCGTACGCCACCCGCGCGACGTCGCGATGGCGCTGGCCGCCGGTGCGTCCAACGTCATGATCGGCTCCTGGTTCGCCGGTACGTACGAGTCTCCGGGCGACCTCCACCAGGACGCCAACGGGCGCCCGTACAAGGAGTCCTACGGCATGGCCTCGGCCCGTGCGGTCAAGAACCGGACCAGCGACGAGTCGGCGTACGACCGTGCCCGCAAGGCGCTGTTCGAGGAGGGCATCTCCACCTCGCGGATGTTCCTCGACCCCTCCCGCCCGGGCGTCGAGGACCTGATCGACTCGATCATCGCGGGCGTCCGCTCCTCGTGCACCTACGCGGGTGCCAACTCCCTCGAGGAGTTCGCCGAGAACGCGATCGTCGGCATCCAGAGCGCGGCCGGCTACGCCGAGGGCAAGCCGCTGCACGCCAGCTGGAGCTGACGCGCTCTCCTGCCTACGGCCCCTGTTCCCGCCGCCGGGAACAGGGGCCGTACGCGTATCGTCAGGCCCTCTTGACGTCAAGGCTGCTTGACGCGACGCTGAGGTCATGACGACACCGCAGAGCATCGAGCCGCAGTACACCCTGCTGACCGCCGTGGCCCGCCTGGACGAACTGCGGGTGCGGGAGTCGCTCGCCGGGGCCGGGAGCGAGGCCGAGGCGCTCGACCGGGCCGGGCTGCTGGAGCTGCTCGCGCTGAGCGAGGTGGTCGCCCGCAAGGCGGCGTACGGCCGTCAGCTCACGGTGCGCTCGGCTCGCGAGTCCGGGGCCTCCTGGTCCCAGATCGGCGCCGCCCTCGGCACCAGCAAGCAGGCCGCGTGGGAGGCCCACACCCGCTGGATCGACGCGCAGGCAGCGGCGTACGGGCGGCCCGGGCAGATGGGGTTCGACGAGACGGACGTGGCGCGGGCCCGGGCCGTGGCGGGGGATCCGGAGGAGCGCTCAACGGAGCGGTCGTAGCGCCCGCACCACCGCCTCAGCCAGCAGCGCGTGCCCCTCGTCTCCGGGGTGCACACCGTCCACCAGGCGCGCCACGTCCAGGAGTTCACCTCCGGGAAGCGGGCGTACGTCGTGCGCGGCCCGCTCCGCCGCCTCGCGCAGGTGCGTCAGCGTGGCGCCGAAGCGGTTCGGGGTCGTGTCCGCGTCGGGGCGTACGGCGGGGGAGACGACCAGGAGCGGGGCGTGCGGGTGGCCCTGGCGGAGCACCGTCAGGAACGCTCGCACCGTTCGTACGGCAGCGCCGCCGAATGCCCGTCGGAGAGCACGTCGACGGCGGCGACCTTCTCCGCGAGGCGCTGCGGGGGGTGAAGCCGAAGGGGGTGAAACAGACCTGACGAGGTGTCGATGCAGCCGGCTTCCGGAACCGCGCGAACCCCCTGAAAGGCGCCTCGCGCAACCATCGAAAGGCCCCGCGCAACGAACATGCGCCGGGATGCGATGAACGCAACGATCTTGCGGAGATGCGCAAGGTTGCTGCATTACGCCCGTGAAGGTCGGACTCGTAGGGTCAAGCGCTGTACAGAGGCGTGGCGGGGACCCCGCTCGGTGGGTTCCTGCTCGCAGGGGTGCCGCCGGTCCCCGCCGTCCCGACCGGCAGCGATGAAGGAGCCAGCGCGTGCTCGACCAAGGCGCACCCCCGCAGTCCCGCACCACTTCCGCCCCGCCGTCCCCGGGCATAGGCGCGCGTCTCATGCGTCGCAAGCCCGTAGAACGCCTGGTCGCCGAGGGTGGCCAGGGTGAGGGAGGCGCGCTTCGCCGCTCCCTCGGGCTGTGGCAGCTCACCATGATCAGCATCGGTGCCACGCTCGGCACCGGCATCTTCGTCGTCCTCGGCCAGGCCGTCCCCAAGGCCGGTCCCGCGGTCACCCTGTCCTTCGTGATCGCCGGTCTCACAGCCCTCTTCTCCGCCCTCTCGTACGCCGAACTGGCGGGCACCATTCCGGTTGCCGGGTCCTCATACTCGTATGCGTACGCAACGATGGGCGAACTGATCGCCTGGATCTGCGGCTGGTGTCTGGTCCTGGAGTACGGCGTTTCGGTCGCCGCCGTCGCGGTCGGCTGGGGCGAGTACCTTAACGAGCTGCTCGACGGCACGATCGGCATCACCATCCCGGACGCGCTGTCCGCGCCGCCCGGTGACGGAGGCATCTTCAACCTGCCCGCGCTGATCGTCGTGCTGCTCGCGATGGCGTTCCTGCTCGGCGGCGCCAAGGAGTCCGCTCGCGCCAACACGATCATGGTGGCCGTGAAGATCGCCGCGCTGGTGCTGTTCTGTGCCATCGGTATCCAGGGCTTCCGCTCCGGCAACTACGAGCACTTCATGCCGCTCGGCATGGCGGGCGTCAGCGCCGCCGGTGCCACGCTCTTCTTCTCCTACATCGGCTTCGACGCCGCCTCCACGGCCGGCGAGGAGGCCAAGAACGCGCAGCGTGACCTGCCGCGCGCGATCATGCTCTCGCTGGTCATCGTGACCGCGCTGTACGTCGTCGTCGCCGCCGTAGCCGTCGGTGCCAAGCCCTGGAAGCGGTTCAACGACTCGGAGGCCGCGCTCGCCGAGATCATGAAGAACGTCACCGGGCAGTCCTTCTGGGGCACGCTGCTGGCCGCCTGCGCCGTCATCGCCATCGCGAGTGTGGTCCTGACCGTGCTGTACGGGCAGACCCGCATCCTGTTCGCGATGTCCCGTGACGGGCTCGTGCCCAAGGTCTTCGCGCGCGTCCACCCGAAGACGGGTACGCCCCGGGCCAACACGGTGATCGTCTCGCTGTTCTGCGGTGTCCTCGCCGCAGCGATCCCGCTCGGTCAGCTCGCCGACGCCACCAGCATCGGTACGCTCTTCGCCTTCGCGCTGGTCAACATCGCCGTCGTGGTGCTGCGCCGGACGCGCCCGGACATGCGGCGCACCTTCCGCGTTCCGCTGTCGCCCGTGCTGCCCGCGATCGGGTTCGCGCTGTGCGTGTGGATGATGAACAGCCTCTCCGCCGTCACCTGGGTGGTCTTCGGAGTCTGGATGGCCGTCGGGCTCGTGTTCTACTTCAGTTACGGCTATCGCCGGTCACGTATGGCGACCGTGGAACCCGTCGCCGAGCAACCGTAGAACCACTCGCAGAAAAGTGAATCACCCGCAGTGCTGAACGATCTCGACGAACGCATCGTGCACGCCCTCGCCGAGGATGCCCGCCGCTCCTACGCCGACATCGGGCAACTCGTCGGCCTGTCCGCGCCCGCCGTGAAGCGACGGGTGGACCGGCTGCGGGCCACCGGTGCCATTACCGGGTTCACCGTCCGGGTGGACCCGGCGGCGCTCGGCTGGGAGACCGAGGGGTTCGTCGAGATCTACTGCCGGCACAACACCTCGCCGGAGACCATCCGGCGGGGTCTTGAGCGGTATCAGGAGGTCGTGGCCGCGTCGACCGTGACCGGGGACGCGGACGCGGTGGTGCAGGTCTTCGCCTCGGACATGCGGCATTTCGAGCGGGTCCTCGAGCGGATCGCCGGGGAGCCGTTCGTGGAGCGGACGAAGTCCGTGCTCGTCCTCTCACCGCTGCTGCGGCGGTTTTCGTCCGGGTCGCCCACGTAGGGGCGCCGTTACTCCGCCGTCTTTCTCGCCAGCGCGTTGTTCCCTATCGAGTTGTGCACGCTGAAGCTCACGGCGTCCGAGCGGTAGCGGTCGTCGGACCACTCCACCGGGCGCCCTTCGCGTGTCGTGGTGACGCGGCGGACGCGCAGGAGCGGGCTGGTGCGGCGTACGCCGAGGAGGTCGGCGTCCTGGGCGCCCGCCGCGACCGCGTCGATGACGTGCTCGCCGTAGGCGAAGACCAGGCCGGTGTCGTCGAAGAGGCGCTGGGTGACCGAGGGGCACTCCGGCTCGATCGCCTCGACGGCCGGGGCGATCCAGTCCGCGTACACCGTCCGCTCGAGGAGGACCGGTTCGCCGTCCAGGCCGCGGACGCGCAGGACCTGCAACACCCTGGCCTTTTCGCGAAGTTGGAGCCGTACGGCGTCCTCCGCGGTCGCCGGACGGTACTCCTGGGTCACCACATGCCCCGTCGCCTCGCGCCCCATCGCGCGCGCCCACTGGGCGAAGCTGCGCAGTTCGGCGAAACTCTGGCTGCGGCGGCTGGCCAGCACCACGCGGCGGGCGCCCTGGCGTGAACCGATGAGCCCCTCGGCGGTCAGTGCCGCGACGGCCTGGCGGACGGTGCCGCGCGAGACGCCGTAGTGGGTCGCGAGATCCGTCTCCGCGGGCAGCAGACTGCCCACCGTGTACTCCTCGCGGTCGATCGCCCGCCGCAGCTCGTCGGCGATCTCCTCGTGTCGCGCCGCCATGCTTCCCCTCTGATCCGACTGCTGTGCACAGCGTGATCAGCCTAATCGAGATCTGAACGTGATCGTCGCGGGCCGGGATTGTGCAGGGAATCAGGGGTTACGGTTTCGCCAAAGTTTACGAACCGGACACCATTGCCGGGCCTACTGGGGCCAACTTGTTCAGACAAGTTCTTCGCTCCACTTCACCCTCGTGCGTACTCCTGGAGAGACCGTGACCGTGTTCCTGCCGAGGACCGCCGTCCTCACCGGCGGCCTCGCCGTCGCCGCCGCACTCGCCCTGAGCGCCTGTGGCGCCGCTCCCGACGACAAGGCGACCACCGCCAACGGCAAGAGCGCGGCCACCGCGACCTCGGCCGCGGACTTCGGCGGACTCGACGCCCTGGTCAAGGCCGCCAAGAAGGAGGGCACGCTGCACGCGATCGCGCTGCCCCGCGACTGGGCCAACTACGGCGCCCTCATCGACGGCTTCAAGAAGAAGTACGGCATCAAGGTCGAGGTCGAGAACCCGGACGGCTCCAGCCAGGACGAGATCAACGCCGTGACGTCGCGCAAGGGCCAGGACCGCGCGCCCGACGTCCTGGACCTGGGCAGCTCCTTCGCGCTGAGCGCCGCCCAGCAGGGCCTGCTCGCTCCGTACAAGGTGAGCGCCTTCGGTGACATCCCCCAGGGTCAGAAGGACACGGAGGGCCGCTGGTACAACGACTACGGCGGCTACATCTCCATCGGCTGCGACGCCAAGAAGGTCAAGCAGTGCCCCACGACCTTCAAGGACCTGCTCAAGCCGCAGTACAAGGGCCAGGTCGCCCTCAACGGCAACCCCACCAAGTCCGGTTCGGCCTTCGGCGGCGTGTACGCGGCCTCGCTGGCCGGCGGCGGCTCCTTCGACGACATCCAGCCCGGCCTCGACTTCTTCGCCAAGCTCAAGAAGAACGGCAACTACACGCCCGTCGAGTCCACCCCGGCCACCGTCGAGAAGGGCGAGACGCCGATCAGCATCGACTGGGACTACCTGAACGCCGGGTACGCCGACGAGTTCAAGTCCAAGGGCGTCGACTGGAAGGTCACGGTCCCCTCGGACGGCCAGTTCTCCCAGTACTACTCCCAGGCGATCAACAAGGATGCCTCGCACCCGGCGGCCGCCCGCCTGTGGCAGGAGTACCTCTACAGTCCCGAGGGCCAGAACCTCTGGCTCAAGGGGTACGCGCGTCCGGCCCTGATGACCGCGATGCAGAAGGCGGGCACGCTCGACAAGACCGCCGCCGCCAAGCTTCCCGCGGTCTCGGGCACGCCGAGCTTCCCGACCGAGGCCCAGCAGAGCAAGGCGAAGACCGTGCTCGCCCAGGGCTGGGGCAAGGCCGTCTCCGGATGACCACCGTCCTCACCGAGGCCGGGGCCGACGTGGCGCCCGCCGTTGCCGATCAACGGCAGCGGCGGCGCCGCGCCCCCGGCTGGCTCGCCGTCCTGCCGCTGCTGGTCTTCGTGGCGATCGCCTTCGGAATCCCCGCCCTGGCCATGCTGAACGGCGCCTTCACCGTCAAGGACCAGGCCACCGGCGCCACCTCGTACACCGCGGCCAACCTGACCGGCTCGCTCAAGGGCGCCTACCTCACCGCCCTGATCGGCAGCGTCAAGCTGTCCGCCGTGTCCGCGGGGATCGCGACCCTCCTCGGACTGCCGCTCGCCCAGGCCGTGGTGACCTCCCGCTTCCGCGCCCTGCGCGAGGCCGTGCTCACCGCCTCCGGTGTCCTCGCCAACTTCGGCGGCGTCCCGCTGGCCTTCGCCTTCGTCGCCACCCTCGGCAACTCCGGTGTGCTCACACGGCACTTGGGCCTGGCGGACAAGGGCTGGAACCTCTACAGCTTCTGGGGTCTGGTCATCGTCTACCTGTATTTCCTGATCCCGCTGATGGTCCTCACCATCACGCCCGCCCTCGACGGACTGCGCTCCCAGTGGCGCGAGGCCGCCCAGAACAACGGCGCGACCTCTGTGCAGTACTGGCGGCACGTCGCCCTGCCCGTGCTCGCGCCCTCACTGCTCGGCGGTCTGGTGCTCCTCTTCGGCAGCGCCTTCGCCGCGTACGCCACCGCCGCGGCCATGGTGGGCAGCGCGGTCCCGCTGGTCACCCTGCAGATCGCCGACGCCATCTCCGGCAACGTCCTGGTCGGCCAGGAGAACGTGGCGCTCGCTCTCAGCCTCGACATGGTCCTCATCGCGGGCCTGGTCATGGCCGTCTACCTGCCCCTGCAACGACGGAGTGCGCGATGGCTCGCCTGAACCTGTGGCGCTGGGTCGTCCTCGCCCTCGCCGGGTTGTACTTCCTGGTGCCGCTGGCCGCGTCCGTCATCTTCACGGTCGACGTGCCCGGGCAGGGCGTCACCTTCGACGCGTACAGCCAGATCGTCTCCACCGACGGCTTCGTCTCCAGCCTGCTGCTCTCGCTGGAACTGGCCGCCGCCACCATCGCCGTGGTGCTCCTCCTGATGGTGCCGGCCATGGTCGTACTGCGACTCGGCGCACCCCGGCTGCGGCCGGTCGTGGAGGTGGTGTGCTCGCTGCCGCTCGTCGTCCCGCCGATCGCGTTCGTCGCCGGAATCGCCACCGTCCTGAAGTGGGGCCCCGAACACCTCTCCCGCACCCCGCTGTTCCAGACGTTCGTGGCCATCCAGAACCCCGACTTCCCTTTCGTACTCGTTCTCGCGTACGTCGTGATGGCGCTGCCGTTCGTCTACCGGGCGCTGGACGCGGGGCTGCGCGCGATCGACGTACGCACCCTCGTCGAGGCCGCCCGCAGCTGTGGCGCGGGCTGGCCGCAGGCCCTGGTCCGGGTCGTCCTGCCCAATCTGCGCGGCGCCCTGCTCAACGCCTCCTTCCTCACGCTGGCGCTGGTCCTCGGCGAATTCACGGTCGCCCAGCTGCTCGGCTTCCAGCCGTTCGCCGTGTGGATCTACAGCGTCGGCGGCTCGCAGGCCCAGCTGTCCGTCGCCGTCTCCGTGCTCAGCCTTCTCGTCACCTGGGCACTGCTCCTCGCGCTCGCCGTCTTCGGCGGACGCTCCCGTACCGCTTCCGCCTCCCGGGGATGAACCATGACTGTCGCTACGCTCGAAAAGGCCGCCACCGTTGAATTCCGGGGGCTGCGACGGGAGTTCGGCCCCACCGTCGCCCTCGACGGACTCGACCTCACCGTCCAGCCCGGTGAACTCCTCGCCCTCCTCGGGCCTTCCGGCTGCGGCAAGACCACCGCGCTGCGCATGCTCGCCGGATTCGAACACCCCGACGCGGGCGAGGTGCTGGTCGACGGCGAGGACGTCACACGGGTCCCGGCGCACCGCCGCGACGCCGGGATGGTCTTCCAGTCGTACAGCCTCTTCCCGCATCTGAGCGCGCTCGACAACGTGGCCTTCGGACTGCGGATGCGCAAGGTGCGTACGTCCGAACGGCGGTCACGGGCAGCCGAGTTGCTCGACCTCGTGGGTCTCGCCGACAAGGGCGAGCGCTTCCCGCACCAGCTCTCCGGCGGCCAGCAGCAGCGTGTCGCACTGGCCCGCGCGCTCGCACTACGGCCCCGCGTGCTGCTGCTCGACGAACCGCTCTCCGCGCTCGACGCCAAGGTGCGGCTGACGCTCCGCGAGGAGATTCGCCGCCTCCAGCAGGAACTGGGCATCACCACCCTCTTCGTGACGCACGATCAGGAAGAGGCGCTGTCCATGGCGGACCGGGTCGCGGTCATGCGGTCCGGGAAGCTCGAACAGTGCGCGGCGCCCGCCGAGTTGTACGGGCGTCCCGCCACCCCCTTCGTCGCCGAGTTCGTCGGCACGATGAGCCGGATCCCGGGGCGGCTGGAGGGCGAGACGGTCGAGGTGCTCGGTCAGCGGCTGCCGGTGGACGGCGACGCGCCCGCCGCGGCGGAGGTGGATGTGCTCGTGCGGCCCGAGGCGGTGCGGGTGCGGGCGGACGACGCCGGTGACGCGCGGGTCGTGGCCACCGCGTTCCTCGGGGCGGCCACGCGGGTCACCGTGCGGCTCGCCGACGGCACCGAGGCCAAGGCCGACCTGCCCACGCACGAGGCCGCGACGCTCGTATCGGGTGCCGCCGTGACGGTGAGCCTGCCGGAGCGGCCGGTGCTGGTCGCCGAGCGCGCGCACTGACCTCCGCACCCGCTCCCCCCACTCGACGAAAGAGAGCCCCGTGACCCACCGCACCACCCCCCAACTCCTCCTCCAAGCCGTCCTGTTCGACATGGACGGCACGCTCGTGGACACCGAGCGGCTGTGGTGGGAGGCGGTGGAGCAGGTGGCCGGCGGACTCGGGCACGCGCTGACCGGGGCCGACCAGCCGGAGGTGCTCGGGAGGCCCGTCGAGCACACCGCCGGATGGCTGGCCGGGATCACGGGCGCCTCGGCGCAGGAGACCGCCGCCGAGCTGCACCGGGAGTTCGCGGACCGCGTCCGCACGGGCATCGTGCCCCGCCCCGGAGCGAACGAACTGCTGGACGCCCTGGCCCGCGACGGCGTCCCCACCGCCCTCGTGACCGCGTCACCGCGCGCGGTCGCCGACACGGTGCTCGAAGCCCTCGGCGCCGCTCGCTTCGCCGTCTCCGTCACCGCCGACGACACCGAGCGCACCAAGCCCGCCCCCGACCCCTACCTCGCCGCCTGCCGCGCCCTCGGTGTCGACCCCGCCGCGTGCGTCGCCGTCGAGGACACCCAGACCGGCGTCACCTCCGCCGAGTCGGCGGGCTGCGCCGTGCTCGCGGTGCCCTCCCTCGCACCGATCGCCCCCGCCGCCGGCCGCACCGTCCTCGCCAGCCTGGAGGAGGTGACCCCGGCCCGGCTGCGGGCCATGGTCGCGCCCCCCGAGCTGCGGGTGATGAGCTGGAACCTCTGGTACGGCGGCACCAAGGTCGACGATCACCGGGAGAAGCAGCTCAAGGTCATCGCCGAGACGGGCGCGGACGTGGTCGGCCTCCAGGAGACGTACGGCGACTCGGCCGAGGAACTCGCCGTCGCGCTCGGCTGGCACCACCACCGGGCCGGCGAGAACCTCGGCATCATCAGCCGGTACCCGATCACCGCCCGCCTCGGCGACCCGGACGTCGGGTTCTACGGGGGGACCGGGGCGCGGATCCTGCTGGACGGCGGCCAGGAAGTGGACGTCTGGAGCGCCCACCTCGACTACACGCCGTACGGCCCCTACGAGGCCCGCTTCGACGGACTCCCGGCGGCCGAGCTGGTCGCGCACGAGGCGGTGCGGCTCGGTCAGATGCGGGAGATCCTGCGGCGGATCGCCGACTCGGCCGACGACGCCACGCCGGTCGTCCTCGTCGGTGACTTCAACGCCCCCTCGCACCTGGACTGGCCCGACGTCGAGTGGCCCGTGACGAAGGCCGCCGCGGAGGCGGGCCTGCGGGACTCCTACCGCGAGGCCCACCCGGACCCTCTACGGGAGCCGGGGCACACCTGGTCGCCGATCCATGTCGAGCACGAGGACGGCAGCGGGCGGCCCGAACCGCAGGACCGGATCGACTACGTCCTGCACCGCGGCCTGCGGGTGCTCGACTCCCGCACCGTCGTCACCGGCGCCCCGCGCGCGTGGCCCGACGTGGAGGGCAACGACTGGCCCTCGGACCACGCGGCGGTGCTCACGACGTTCCGGCTCGGCTAGGGCCTGTCCGGCCCCCCGTCTGCGGCGTGCTGCGCCGGACAGACCCGACCAGTGTCAACAACGCTCGTGATCAATACACCTAGAACTTCGGCTGCCAGGGCACGACCGTGTAGTCGCCCGTGCCCTGCTTCACCTTCTCGAAGGGCGCCGAGCTCACGCATTTCGGCAGGTCCTTGGTCTCCACCGGGTTGCCGACCGACGCCCAGCTGTAGCCCAGCCGGTCGTGGTGGCCGAGATCGTGGACCGTGACGCCGACCCGCTTGCCCTTCGCGCCGGGCAGGTCGGAGTCGGTGATCACTCCGGAGACGACGGCGACCTTGCCGCCGGTGAGCAGGCAGTCCACCTTGGCCTTCGCCCAGGCGCCGTCGCCGTCCGCGTAGTGGCTCCACCGGAAGGTGCCGGTGGCCTTCATCGGGTCGTCGTTGTCCTTCGCCGCCAGGTGCGCGTCGAAGGAGAACGTGATGTCGTCCCCGGCGGACCGGTACAGCTTGGCGGTGCCGGTGAGCGCGGCGGCCTCCCGTTTCTCCTGCGGTCGGGCGCCGGACGCGACGGCGGATCCGGCCGCCCCGGCACAGAGGAGTACGGCGGCGCCGAGCGCGATGACCTTCGTACGACGGGTAAAAGGCGGCTCATGACGGTCCTTTCTGCTTGGTGAAATGGACAGTCACCACTGTCGCGTCGCCGCCCTCGGGCCACATCGTGCCGCGGATGTCACCTCCCTCCGCCGTTCGGCGGGGCCCATGCCTGTGACCTGCGCCTCAAGGGGGATCCGGGCTACGACCAGGGCGCGCAACGAATCGCCGCCGAGCATCCGTCGCACGCAACGATCCGTCCAGTGGCGCGCAACGGCTCCTTCTTGCCCGGCCGAGCCCCGCGACCGTACCGTCTAACTGGCCCCCCAAACCCTCCGTACCGGTGAGGAAACGCATGCGCACCGCCCTGCTCCAGAGCTCCGGACGCCCCGGCTCGACCGTCGAGAACCTCAAGGTGCTCGACGAGGCCGCGGGCCGCGCCGCCGTCGCGGGCGCCGGGCTTGTGGTGGCGCCGGAGATGTTCCTGACCGGGTACGCCATCGGCGACGACATCGCCCGCCTCGCCGAGCCCGCCGACGGCGACTCCGCTGCCGCGATCGCCGAGATCGCCACCCGGCACGGCGTGGCCGTCGCCTACGGCTACCCCGAGCGCGCCGGCGAGCAGGTGTACAACTCCGCGCAGCTGATCTCCGCCGAGGGCATCCGTCTCGCGAATTACCGCAAGACCCACCTCTTCGGCTGCTTCGAGCGCGACCACTTCACTCCCGGTGAGCAGCCGGTCGTCCAGGCCGAGCTCGGCGGACTGCGTGTCGGCCTCATGATCTGCTACGACGTCGAGTTCCCGGAGAACGTCCGCGCGCACGCCCTCGCCGACACCGACCTGCTGCTCGTGCCGACCGCGCAGATGCACCCCTTCCAGTTCGTCGCCGAGTCGGTCGTCCCGGTGCGCGCCTTCGAGAACCAGATGTACGTCGCCTACGTCAACCGCACCGGCCCTGAAGGGGAGTTCGAGTTCGTCGGGCTCTCCACGCTGGCCGGGCCCGACGGGGTCGCCCGCGCCCGCGCAGGGCGCGGCGAGGAACTGGTCCTCGCCGACGCCGACCCCGCCCTCCTCGCGGCCTCGCGCGAGGCGAACCCGTATCTGAAGGACCGCCGCCCCGGCCTCTACGGGTCCCTGATCTAACCCCAGCCTTCCCCTCAAAGCTTTCGCGCAAGGAGTCCGTACCCCATGACGTCCACGGTGCCCAACGCCGTCCAGCACGCCGACGTGCAGCAGCCGCCGATCACCATGTTCGGTCCGGACTTCCCCTACGCGTACGACGATTTCCTCGCGCACCCCGCGGGCCTCGGCCAGATACCCGCGACCGAGCACGGCACCGAGGTCGCGGTCATCGGCGGCGGTCTGTCCGGCATCGTGGCCGCGTACGAGCTGATGAAGATGGGCCTCAAGCCCGTCGTGTACGAGGCCGACGAGATCGGCGGCCGGCTGCGCACGGTCGGCTTCGAGGGGTGCGACCCCTCGCTGACCGCCGAGATGGGCGCGATGCGCTTCCCGCCGTCCTCCACCGCCCTCCAGCACTACATCGACCTGGTGGGCCTTCAGACCCGGCCGTTCCCCAACCCGCTCGCCGAGTCGACGCCCTCGACGGTCGTCGACCTCAAGGGCGAGTCGCACTACGCGACCACCGTCGACGACCTGCCGCAGGTCTACCGCGACGTGATGAACGCCTGGAACGCCTGCCTCGAAGAGGGCGCCGACTTCTCCGACATGAACCAGGCCATGCGCGAGCGCGACGTCCCGCGCATCCGCGAGATCTGGTCCCAGCTCGTCGAGAAGCTCGACAACCAGACCTTCTACGGCTTCCTCTGCGAGTCGGAGTCCTTCAAGTCCTTCCGGCACCGCGAGATCTTCGGCCAGGTCGGCTTCGGCACCGGCGGCTGGGACACCGACTTCCCGAACTCGATCCTCGAAATCCTGCGCGTCGTCTACACCGAGGCCGACGACCACCACCGCGGCATCGTCGGCGGCTCCCAGCAGCTGCCGCTGCGCCTGTGGGAGCGCGAGCCGGAGAAGATCGTCCACTGGGCCTACGGGACCTCGCTGGCCAAGCTGCACGACGGCACTCCGCGCCCGGCCGTGACCCGCCTGAACCGCACGTCCGGCAACCGGATCACCGTGACGGACGCGAACGGTGACATCCGTACGTTCAAGGCGGCCATCTTCACCGCCCAGTCCTGGCTGCTGCTCTCGAAGATCGCCTGCGACGACTCGCTCTTCCCGATCGACCACTGGACGGCGATGGAGCGCACGCACTATATGGAGTCGAGCAAGCTCTTCGTGCCCGTCGACCGGCCGTTCTGGCTGGACAAGGCCGTCGACGACAGGGGAAATCCGACGGGCCGTGACGTCATGTCGATGACGCTCACCGACCGTATGACGCGCGGGACTTACCTGCTCGACGAGGGTCCGGACAAGCCCGCCGTCATCTGCCTCTCGTACACTTGGTGCGACGACAGCCTCAAGTGGCTGCCGCTGTCCGCGAACGAGCGGATGGAGGTCATGCTGAAGTCGCTCGGCGAGATCTACCCGAAGGTCGACATCAGGAAGCACATCATCGGCAACCCGGTGACCGTCTCCTGGGAGAACGAGCCCTACTTCATGGGCGCCTTCAAGGCCAACCTGCCCGGCCACTACCGCTACCAGCGGCGCCTGTTCACCCACTTCATGCAGGACGCGCTGCCCGAGGACAAGCGGGGCATCTTCCTCGCCGGCGACGACATCTCCTGGACGGCCGGCTGGGCCGAGGGCGCCGTGCAGACCGCGCTGAACGCCGTCTGGGGCGTCATGCACCAGCTGGGCGGGACGACCGACCCGACCAACCCCGGTCCCGGCGACGTCTACGACGAGATCGCGCCCGTCGAGCTGCCGGAGGACTAGTGTCCTGCGCCAGTAGTTGATCGTTAGAAGTTGCATGACTTCTACTGCTGGTGCGTCAGTTCCTCGTCGGGGCCCCAAGTTGGAGCCGTTGCTGCTGTCTGATGACGAGCGGGCGGAGTTGGAGCGGTGGACGCGTCGG
>NZ_JBEZKJ010000076.1:0-41318 GCF_040651675.1 Streptomyces sp. NPDC048415
GGCACGGGGCCGGGCGGCGCCTTCCGCGGACGCCGCCGCCGTCGTACTGGCGCGGCTGTCCGCGACGTACATCTCAGGACGTCCAGATGCCGGTGATGTCCTTGCCGGAGGCGGCGTTGCCCGCGTGCGGGAGGCCGTGCATGTCCTCCAGCGTGCGCAGCAGGTCGTAGTGGTTGTAGGTGGTGGTGGACGAGGAGCCGGCCGTCACCTGCTGGCCGTAGAGCACCGTCGGGATGCGGTTGCCGCTGAGCCGGTTGTCCTCGTCGAAGGTGACGACGAGCAGGCTGTTGTGGGTCTTGGCCCAGGTCGCGTACGCGCCCAGGTTGTTCTTCAGCCAGGTGTCACCCGTGGCAACCGAGCAGTCGTGCATGTCGCTGCACAGGTTGGGGACCACGAAGGAGACCTGCGGAAGCGTCGTGTAGTCCGTCGGGAACTGCGCGAAGGTCTTGGCGCTGGACGTCGGTACGTTGCTGAAGCCGAACCACGGGTTGTGCTTGCGCGCGTAGTTGCCGCTGCTGCACGTCGTGGAACCCTGGCTGGGCAGCGTCTCGTTGTAGCTGGCCCAGGTGTTGCCGGCGGCGATCAGCTCCGAGGCGAGGTTCGGGGCGGAGGAGAAGCCGGGCGTGTAGCAGCTGTCGTCCGTGATCCCCTGGGTGGAGCCGGAGAACAGGGCGAAGTAGTTGGGCTGGCTCGGGTGCGTCTCGGCGTACGACTGGGAGAGGTTGGCGCCGCCGGTCTTGAGGGAGTTGATGTATGGGGCGCTGGAGGAGCCGATCACCTGGCTGTATGCGTGGTTCTCGAAGACCACGACGATGACGTGGTCCGGGGTCGGGACCCCGCCCGCGGCATGCGCCGCGGACGAGCCGCCGAACCCGGTCCACAGGCCGGCCGCGGCCGCGGTGAAGGCCATGGCGGACGCCACCAGGGCGCGGCTGCGGCGGTACACGGTTCTGCCGGACACTTCGACCTCCGGTGAGGGGGGAGGGAACGGGGGCGGTGCGGACAGAGCATGCACACGCCAAAATTCCCATTCCCCACGTCGCTCAACCCGCAGAATGAAGACCGGATGAACTACTGCCTCTGCGCCGCCAGCTCGGTCAGCAGCTGGTGCAGCGGCTGTGTGGCCCGCTTCCGGTACTCCTGGATCGCCCAGCCGTTCCCATCCGGGTCCGTGAAGTACATGAACGTGGCGCCGTCCTGCGGCGTGAACGCGACCGGCTCGCTCACATCGAGCCCGCGCCCCGTCAACTCCTCGTACGCGGCCTTGGCGTCCGAGACGCACAGCTGCATCCCGTGGTAAGTCCCCGGCCGCGGCGTGCCCGTCGGGACCTGAAGCCCGTCCACGAGTGCGATCGAACACCCGGAGCCCGGCGGCGTCAGCTGCACGATCCGCACCCCCTCCATCACCTCGCCGTCCAGATCGACATGGAAGCCGACCTTGTCCCGGTAGAACTCCTTCGCCCGGTCCACGTCGGAAACCGGGAGCAGGATCACTTCGAGTGTCATGTCCATGGCGTGACTCCTTCGTCGTACGGCACGGCTCCCCATACAGAAGCCCAATCCGGCGCGGGGCGCCACCCTGGGATGCGGGGTTAGGCTCGGGCTCGTACGACCTTGATCCGACAGGAGGCCGGGATGACGGCGCCGGGGCGCAGAAGCAGTACCTTCACGCGGCTGCTGCGGCACGGCTTCACCGATCCGTCCGCTGCCGAACGGCTCCTGGAGAGCGCGGAACTGGAGCCCGTACGGTCCGATCCGGTGCTCCTGGACGCGCTGGGCGCCACCGCCGACCCCGATCTCGCGCTGCTCGGGCTCGTCCGGCTCGTCGAGGCGCAGGACGGGCACACCGCCCAGCGGGAACTGCTCGACACGCTGATAGCGGCCAAGCCGCTGCGCGACCGGCTGCTCGGGGTGCTCGGCGCCTCCGCCGCGCTCGCCGACCACCTCGCCCGGCACCCGCGCGACTGGCACGCGCTCGTGACGTACGAGCCGCAGGACCTCCACCCCGGGGTGCAGGAATTCGAACGGGGGCTGGCGGAGGCGACGGACCCCGTCTCGCTGCGCGTCGCCTACCGGCGCTGCCTGCTCTCCATCGCCGCACGTGATGTGTGCGGCACCATCGACCTGGCCCAGACCGCCGCCGAACTCGCCGACCTCGCCACCGCCACCCTGCGCGCCGCGCTCGCCATCGCCCGGACCGCCGCGCCCGACGACGCCGCGCTGTGCCGGCTCGCGGTGATCGCGATGGGCAAGTGCGGGGGCCACGAGCTGAATTACGTGTCCGACGTCGATGTGATCTTCGTGGGGGAGGCCGTCGAGGGCGCCGACGAGCGCAAGGCCGTGCAGGCCGCCACCCGGCTGGCCTCGCACATGATGCGGATCTGCTCCGAGACGACCGTCGAGGGCAGCATCTGGCCCGTGGACGCCAACCTGCGGCCCGAGGGGCGCAACGGCCCGCTGGTGCGCACCCTCAGCAGCCATCTCGCCTACTACCAGCGGTGGGCCAAGACCTGGGAGTTCCAGGCGCTGCTCAAGGCCCGTCCGGTGGCCGGGGACCTCGAACTCGGCGAGGAGTACGTGGCCACGCTGGCACCCCTGGTGTGGCACGCCGCCGAGCGCGAGAACTTCGTCGCCGACGTGCAGAAGATGCGGCGCAGGGTCGTCGAGAACATCCCCGCCGCCGAGATCGAGCGGGAACTGAAACTCGGTCCTGGCGGTCTGCGGGACGTGGAATTCGCCGTGCAGCTGCTCCAGTTGGTGCACGGGCGAGCGGATACGTCGCTGCGCAGCGGAACCACACTTGACGCGCTCAAGGCGCTGGCCGCCGGCGGATATGTGGGACGCGTCGACGCCGTACAGCTCGATGCGGCCTACCGGTTTCTGCGGTCCATGGAGCACCGGATACAGCTCTACCGGCTGCGGCGTACGCATCTCGTGCCCAAGGACGAGGCCGATCTGCGGCGCATCGGGCGCTCGCTCGGGCTGCGTTCCGATCCGGTCGCCGAGCTGAACCGTGAGTGGAAGCGGCACGCGGCGGTGGTGCGGCGGCTGCACGAGAAGCTGTTCTACCGCCCGCTGCTCGACGCGGTCGCCCAACTCGCCCCCGGCGAAAGCCGGTTGAGCCCCGACGCGGCGCGGGAGCGGCTCGTCGCGCTCGGGTACGCCGATCCGGCCGCCGCGCTGCGCCACTTGGAGGCGCTGGCGTCCGGCGTGACCCGCAAGGCGGCGATCCAACGGACGCTGCTGCCGGTGCTGCTCGGATGGTTCGCGGACTCCGCAGATCCCGACGCGGGACTGCTCAACTTCCGGAAGGTCTCGGACGCGCTCGGCAAAACCCCTTGGTACCTGCGGCTGTTGAGGGACGAGGGCGCCGCGGCCGAGAATCTCGCGCGCGTGCTCTCGGCGGGGCGGCTCGCCCCCGACCTGCTGATGCGTGCCCCGGAAGCGGTGGCGCTCCTCGGGGACGGCGACGCGGGCGGGCTCGAGCCGCGGACCCGGGCCCATCTGGAGCAGGAGATACTCGCGGCGGTGAGGCGGGCCGACGAGGCTCAGCAGGCGGTCGCCGCCGCGCGCGGGGTGCGTCGGCGTGAGCTGTTCCGTACGGCCGCGGCCGACATCGTCGCCTCGTACGGGACCGAGGAGTCGCCCGCCGTGGCGGATCAGGGCGCGCTGGTGGACCAGGTCGGCGGTGCGGTGTCCGATCTGACGGCCGCGACGCTCGCGGGCACGCTGCGGGCCGTCGTGCGCGAGGGGTGGGGGGACACCCTGCCCACGCGGTTCGCCGTCATCGGGATGGGGCGGTTCGGCGGCCACGAACTCGGCTACGGCTCCGACGCGGACGTGCTGTTCGTGCATGAGCCCCAGGAGGGGATGGACGAGCAGGAGGCGTCCCGGGCCGCGAACGCCGTGGTGTCCGAGATGCGGCGCCTGCTCCAGATTCCCAGCGCGGATCCGCCGCTGCTGATCGACGCGGATCTGCGGCCCGAGGGCAAGTCCGGTCCGCTCGTAAGGACCTTGAAGTCGTACGAGGCGTACTACCGGCGCTGGTCGCTGGTGTGGGAGTCGCAGGCGCTGCTGAGGGCGGAAGTCGTGGCCGGGGACGACGACCTGGGGCGGCGGTTCATCGAGCTGATCGATCCGCTGCGGTACCCGGCGGAGGGTCTGGGCGACGAGGCGGTGCGGGAGATCCGCCGGCTGAAGGCCCGGATGGAGTCCGAGCGGATGCCGCGGGGCGCGGATCCCACGTTGCACACCAAGCTCGGGCGCGGTGGGCTGTCCGATGTCGAGTGGACCGTGCAGTTGATGCAGCTGCGGCACGGGTGGGTGGAGCCGGGGCTGCGGACGACCCGGACGCGGGAGGCGCTGGCCGCCGCGTGTGCGGCCGAGCTCATCTCCACCGAGGACGCGGCGACGCTGGACGAGGCGTGGGTGCTGGCTACGCGGGTGCGGAACGCGGTGATGCTCGTGCGGGGGCGCGCCGGTGACACGTTTCCGTCGGGCGGGCGCGAACTAGCCGCCGTGGGGCGGTACTTGGGGTACGGGCCGGGGCACGTGGGGGACATGATCGACGGGTATCGGCGCACTACTCGGCGGGCTCGGGCCGTGGTGGACGAGCTGTTCTACGGCGCCTGAGCCCTCCGGGCACCGGGGGAGACCAGGGAGGGCTTACGCCTGCAGGGCCCGTGCGTGGGCCAGGAACCCCGTCAGCGCCAGCTCGAACGCCCGGTTCGCTCGGCCCTCGCCCACCGCGTCCAGTGCCGCGGCCAGGCGTGGGGTGGTCGTCTCGTCCGGGAGTTCCCACATCGTTTCCGGGGCCGCGAGGTCCAGGGCGGAGCCCAGGACCAGGTTCTCCAGGGCGATGATCAGGGGCATCACGTCGGCGAGGGCGAAACCGGCGTCCAGGAGGAGGCTGACCGCACGCTCGTACTGCTCGAGGACGCGGGGGGCCCGTACGGGTGACGTGGTCAGGAGCGGGATCGCTCTGGGGTGGGCCGCGAAGGCCGCGCGGTAGGAGCGGGCCCAGGCGTCCAGGGCCGTGTCCCACGGGGTCAGCGACAGGGTGTCCGTGTCGATCGCCGACGCCACCCGCTCCCGCAGGAGCTCCACGATGCCATCCCGGCCGTCCACATGGTGGTACACCGAGCCGGTCTGCACACCGAGCCGCTTGGCGATCTGCGGCACGCTGAACTCGCCCCGCTCATCGATCAGTTCGAGCGCCGTCGTGGTGATGCGCTCACGGTCGAGGAGTGGTGTGCGCGGCCGTCCCATGATCTGCGTTTCTCCCTGAGGTCTTCCCGGGTGCCCAACGGGAGGCTACATTGCCGAAACCGAAAGCCTTTAGGTTTACGGATCCCGGCGGCCGTCACGACCCCGGCATCCCGGGTCGCCCCGCACGCCCCGGACCGCTCCCCGTCCCCGCCAGAAGGGCTTCCCACGCATGCCCGTCACCACCTCCGAGGAGAGAACGCCGGCCCCCGCGGCGACCCTCCGCTCCGGCTCCCTCGGCACCGCCGACATCGCCTTCTTCGTCGTCTCGGCCGCCGCCCCGCTCACCGTCATGGCGGGCGTCGCCCCGCTCGCGATCCTGCTCGGCGGCATCGGCGCACCCGCCGGATACCTCGTCGCCGGCATCACGCTCGCCGTCTTCGCCGTCGGGTTCACCACCATGAGCCGGCATGTGCGCAGTGGGGGCGCGTTCTACGCGTACATCACCCGCGGTCTCGGGCGGCCGGTCGGCATCGGCGCCGCGCTGCTCGCCCTCATCGGCTACAACGGCATGGAGATCGGCGTCTACGGACTGCTGGGCACCGCCACCCAGGACACCGTGCACGCGCTCTTCGGTACCGATGTGCCGTGGCTGCCCGTGTCCCTCGCCGGGCTGCTCGTGATCGGGTACGGCGGTTACCGGTCGATCGACTTCGGTGCCAAGCTGCTCGGCGTGCTGCTCGTCGCCGAGACCGGGATACTCGTCCTCCTCGCGGGCGGGGTGCTGCTGAAGGGCGGCGCGCACGGCCTGTCCGGCGCCTCCTTCGCACCGGGCCATGTCCTGGTGCCCGGTACCGCCGCGGTGCTCGCCTTCGCCTTCGCCGCGTTCACCGGGTTCGAGTCCACCGTCATCTACCGACGGGAGGCGCGGGACCCGGAGCGCACGGTGCCACGTGCGACGTATCTCGCCGTCGGATTCCTCGGTCTGTTCTACGCGTTCATCGTCTGGGTGGTCATCCAGGCGTTCGGCGACGCGGAGGTCGTCGAGGCCGCGGCCACGGATCCCGGCGGCCTCTTCTTCTCCGCGATCACCACGTATGTCGGCGGCTGGGCGGCCGACCTGATGCACGTCTTCATCATCACCAGCGTCCTCGCCTCGCTGCTCGCCTTCCACAACGCCATCAACCGGTACGGACTCGCCCTCGCCGAAGAGGGCGTGCTGCCCCGGGCGCTGGGCCGCATCCACCCCGGCCACCGTTCCCCGTACGTCGCCGGGATCGCCCAGACCGTGCTGGGTGCCGTCGTCGTCCTCGGCTTCTGGGCCGCCGGTGCCGATCCCTACGGGCAGCTGCTGCTGTGGGTCAACACCCCCGGGATGATAGGGCTGTTCGCGCTCCAGCTCCTCGCCGCGATCGCCGTGCCCTGCTACTTCCGGCGGGTCCCGCATCAGGAGGGCGTGCTGCGGACGGTGGTCGCGCCCGTCGTCGCGACCGTGCTGCTCGCGACGGCCATCGTGCTGGTGGTGACCCACATCGACCTGTTCACCGGCGCCTCCACCACGGTGAACACCGTGCTGATCGTCCTGTCGCCCGCCGTCTTCGTCATCGGCCTCGCGCTCGCCTGGTGGCTGCGCCGCCAACGACCTCACGTCTACGCGGACTTCGCCGCCGAGCCTGCCGCATAGCCGTTCACCTCAAAGGAGTCATCCGCATGCCCACCGCCGAGCTGATCCTCACCGGCGCCAAGGTCCGCACCCTCGATCCCACCCGGCCGCACGCCACCGCCGTCGCCGTACGCGACGGGCTGATCGCCGCGGTGGGCGACGAGGGCGACGTACGGGACTGGCGCGGGCCGGGAACGGAGGTGGTGCCCCTCGAGGGCGCGGACCTCGTGCCCGGGCTCGTGGACGCGCACAGCCACCCGGTGTGGGGGCTGGACATGGCCACCGGCGTCGACCTGTCCGCCGTACGGGATCCGGACGGGTTGCGAAGGGCGCTGCGGGATGCGTCGCGGATCGACGGGTGGGTCATCGGGTTCGGGCTCGACCACAACGTCTTCGGCGGGCGGCCCGTGCACCGGGCCCTCGTCGAGGACGTGCTCGGCGGCGCGCCCGCCTTCCTGCGCCTGTACGACGGCCACTCGGCCCTGGTGAGCGAGGCGGCCCTGAAGGCCGCCGGGGTCGGGGGGCCGCGGTCCTTCGTCCAGCGGTCCGAGGTCGTCTGCGACGCCGGGGGGCGGCCCACCGGGCATCTCGTCGAGCATGCCGCGATGGACCTGGTCGCCGGGGTCCTGCCCCGGCCCTCGTACGGGGAGCGGCGGGCCCGGCTCGTCGAGCTGCTGTCCGCGATGGCGGCCACCGGACTGACCGGGGCGCACGCGATGGACCTGGGCGATCCCGAGCTGGTCGGCGCCGTCGCCGAGGAGACGGTGCTGCCGGTGCGGCTGCGGTTCGCGCCCTGGTGCATGCCCGGCGCGGACCGGGACGCCCTGGACGAGCTGGTGGCGCTCCAGGGACGCCGGGGACGGCACTGGCTGGTCGGCGGAGTCAAGTTCTTCATGGACGGGACCGTGGAGGGCGGCACGGCCTGGCTGGAGCACGCCGACTGCCACGGGCAGGGCACCGAGGCGTTCTGGCCCGACCCCGCCGCGTACACCGCCGCGGTACGGCAACTGCACGCGGCCGGTGTCCGCACGGCCACGCACGCCATCGGGGACGCGGCCGTACGGCACGTTCTCGACACGGTCGAGGGGCTCGGGGCCGGGGGACGGCTCGCCCACCGGATCGAGCACATCGAGACCGCCCCGGACGGCACGCTGGAGCGCTTCGCGCGGCTCGGGGTCGCGGCGTCGATGCAGCCGCCGCACACCGCGTACACCAGGGGTGATCACCGGGACGAGTGGTCGCGGCGGCTGGGCGCCACCCGTGCCGGACGGGCGTGGCGCATGCGGGACCTGCGGGACGCCGGCGCGGTGGTCGCCCTGGGCTCCGACTGGCCGATCGCCCCCTACGACGTACGCGGCGTCCTGGCGACCGCGCGGGCGCCGCTGGGAGCCGCCGCCGCCCGCGGCGGGCTCACGGGCCTCCAGGCGCTGGAGGGCTGCACCACGCACGCCGCGCTGGCCGCGGGGGAGTCCGAGGTGGCCGGGCGTATCGCCCCGGGATTCCGGGCGGACCTCACGGCCTTCGGCCTCGACCCGGTGGCGGCGCCCGCCGACGAGGTCGCCGAGGCACCCGTACGCCTCACCGTGACCGGTGGGTACCTCGTCCACCGCGCGGTCTGACGCGGCTCAGGCCTTCACGGGCGGCAACGGCGCGCCGCGCGTCCCCGGCGCCCAGCGCGGCAGCCCGTACGGCAGGGCGCCGTAGCAGAGACGGGCCACCGTGAAGCCGAAGGCGAGGCACAGCATGCCGCCCACCGCGTCCAGCCAGAAGTGGTTGGCGGTCGAGACGATGACGACCAGGGTGAGCGTGGGGTAGAGGAGGCCGAGGACGCGGGCCCACGGGGCCGAGGCGAGCGCGAAGATCGTCAGGCCGCACCACAGGGACCAGCCGATGTGCATGGACGGCATCGCGGCGTACTGGTTGGACATGTGCTTGAGGTCGCCGGAGGCCATGGAGCCCCACGTCTGGTGGACGAGCACCGTGTCGACGAAATGGCCGCCGCTCATCAGGCGGGGCGGCGCGAGAGGGAAGAAGTAGTAGCCGAGCAGGGCCACGGCCGTGGTGGCGAAAAGCCCGAGCCGCGCCGCCGCGTACCGGCCGGGATGGCTGCGGTACAGCCACACCAGGACACCCAGCGTCACCACGAAGTGCAGCGTCGCGTAGTAGTAGTTCATCCCAATGATCAGCCATGTCACCGAGTTCACGGCGTGGTTGACCGACTGCTCGACGGCGATGCCGAGATGGTGCTCCGTCCGCCAGATCCAGTCCGCGTTGCGCAGTGCCTCGTGTTTCTGCTCCGGCACGGCGTTCCGGATCAGCGAATACGTCCAGTAACTCACGGCGATCAGCAGGATCTCGAACCAGAAGCGGGGGCGACGCGGGGTCCGCAACCGACGCAGGAAACCCTGCCCCGCCTTCTCCTCCGCGACGGGCTGGGCAGTGGCCTGCTGCTGCCGGCCTTCCAGTGTCGTCACGGTCGTCTCACCCATAGGCACAGAGTCTGCCAGAAAAGCCCCGTGGCACCGATCATCCCTTGGTTGGGTTCTGGCCGCACGTTCTACGCCGAGCGGAGTCCAACCCGTGCCGTACCTTCTCCTCCTCAGGGACGATTCCGGTCCCCAGGGGCAGAAGCGGTCGAACCGCGCACCACCAGCTCCGGCATGAACACGAACTCACTGTGCGGCGCGGGGGTCCCGCCGATCTCCTCCAGCAACGTACGCACCGCCGCCTGTCCCATCGCCGGGACCGGCTTGCGGATCGTCGTGAGCGGTGGGTCGGTGAAGGCGATGAGGGGAGAGTCGTCGAAGCCGACCACCGAGATGTCCTTCGGGACCTCCAGACCGCGCTGGCGCGCCGCCCGTATCGCGCCGAGCGCCATCATGTCGCTCGCGCAGACGATCGCCGTGCAGTCACGGTCCATGAGGGCGCTCGCCGCGGCCTGGCCGCCCTCCAGCGTGTACAACGAGTGCTGGACCAGTCGCTCCTCGATGTCCGCGGGGTTCAGCCCCAACTGCTCCTGCACCGTGCGCACAAAGCCCTCGATCTTGCGCTGCACGGGCACGAACCGCTTGGGACCCAGGGCGAGTCCTATGTGGGTGTGCCCGAGCGAGACGAGGTGGGTGACCGCCAGGGCCATCGCCGCGCGGTCGTCGGGTGAGATGAACGGCGCCTGCACCTTGGGCGAGAAGCCGTCCACGAGGACGAACGGGACGCCCTGGGCGCGCAGCTGCTCGTAGCGCTGCATGTCCGCGGAGGTGTCCGCGTGCAGGCCGGAGACGAAGATGATGCCCGCGACACCGCGGTCCACCAGCATCTCCGTCAGCTCGTCCTCGGTGGAACCGCCCGGCGTCTGGGTGGCGAGGACCGGCGTGTAACCCTGCCGGGTCAGTGCCTGCCCGATGACCTGCGCCAGCGCGGGGAATATCGGGTTCTCCAGCTCCGGGGTGATCAGGCCCACCAGGCCCTCGCTGCGCTGCCGCAGCCGTACGGGCCGCTCGTAGCCCAGCACGTCGAGGGCGGCCAGGACGGACTGGCGGGTGGTCGCGGCGACGCCCGGCTTCCCGTTCAGGACGCGGCTGACAGTCGCCTCGCTGACCCCCGCCTGGGCTGCGATGTCGGCAAGCCGTGTGGTCACAGGATTGGACTGTACCGGTCGCATCTCAGACTGCCCACCAGACCGTTGAATCCGCGGGCACTTCGGTCGTTTCGGTGCCCGGCTCGACGTTCGCGCTGGCGAGGAGCAGGGTGCCGGGAGTCGGCACGCGGACGGGGAGCGCGGTCAGGTTCACCGTACAGACGAACGAGCCCTCTTCGGTGTCCCGGCGGAAGGCGAGGACACCCCGCGGACCCGGCAGCCAGGTGATCTGGCGGCCCGCGCCGAGCGCCGGATGATCCCGGCGCACGGCGAGCGCGCTCCGGTAGAACTCCAGCGTCGAAGTGGGGTCGCCCTCCTGCGCCTCGACTGTCAGGTGCTTCCAGGAGGCCGGCTGCGGCAGCCAGCTCGGGCCGCCCTCGACCGGCCCGAAGCCGAACGGCGCGACCTCGCCGGACCACGGCATCGGCACCCGGCAGCCGTCGCGCGTGCCGTCCTGGCCCGCGCTGCGGAAGAACGCCGGGTCCTGGCGGACCTCGTCGGGCAGATCGACCACCTCGGGCAGGCCGAGCTCCTCGCCCTGGTAGAGGTACGCCGAGCCGGGCAACGCCAGCATGAGCAGGGTCGCCGCCCTGGCCCGGCGCAGGCCACGCGCCTCGTCCCCTTCCGCGAGACGCGTGGAGTGCCGTACCACGTCATGGTTGGAGAGCACCCAGGTGGCGGGCGCGTGCACGGCGTTCATGGCGCTGAGCGAGCGGTCGATGACCTCGCGCAGGTCCGCCGCGTTCCAACCGGTGGTCAGATAGGAGAAGTTGAAGGCCTGGTGCAGCTCGTCCGGGCGCAGGTACAGCGCGCTGCGCTCCACGGTCGGCGTCCACGCCTCCGCGACGGCGATGCGCTCACCCGAGTACTCCTCCAGGATGCGCCGCCAGTTGCGGTAGATCTCGTGCACGCCGTCCTGGTCGAAGTACGGCACGGCCTCGGTGCCGAGCAGCTTGACCTGCTCGTCGTGACCGATGTCGGGCAGTCCCGCCGCCTTGACCAGGCCGTGTGCCACATCGATGCGGAAACCGTCGATGCCCAGGTCCAGCCAGAACCGCAGGATCGAGCGGAACTCGTCGTGCACGGCCGGGTGGTCCCAGTTGAAGTCCGGCTGTTCGGGTGCGAACAGGTGCAGGTACCACTCGCCGTCCGCGACCCGGGTCCAGGCCGGGCCGCCGAAGATGGACTCCCAGTCGTTGGGCGGAAGTTCACCGCTCTTGCCCTTGCCGGGACGGAAGTGGAAGCGCTCCCGGATCGGCGAGCCGGGGCCCTCACGCAGTGCCTGCTTGAACCACTCGTGCTGGTCCGAGCAGTGGTTGGGCACCAGGTCCACGATCACCCGCAGACCGAGCGCGTGCGCTTCCCGTACCAGGTCGTCGGCGTCCGTGAGGTTGCCGAACATCGGGTCGACGGCACGGTAGTCGGCGACGTCGTAGCCCGCGTCCGCCTGGGGGGAGGCGTAGAACGGGGACAGCCACACCGCGTCGACGCCCAGTTCCCTCAGGTAGGGAAGCCGGGCCCGGACGCCGGGCAGATCGCCCATGCCGTCGCCGTTGCCGTCGGCGAAGCTGCGCGGATAGACCTGGTAGATGACCGCGTCGCGCCACCACTCCCGGCGCGCGGAGGCGGCGGAGGCGGCGTCGGTGGGGAGTGCGTCGGTGACGTGCTGGGTCATGGATTCCCTTAGGGGTGCGGGGGGAACGACGAAGGCGCTTGCGCAGTGCGGCGGGGCCGCCGCTACGACTTGGTGCCGCCGGCGGTCAGCCCGGAGACCAGGCTGCGCTGCACCAGCATGAAGACGAGGGCGGCCGGAATGGTGATGATGATCGCCGTGGCCGAGGTCCACGCCCAGTCGGGACGCTGGTCCTGGGCGAAGGTGCGGATACCGACGGCGAGCGTGTAGTGGTCGGACTGCATGAACTGCGTGGCGTACGCGACCTCGCCCCAGGCGGTGAGGAAGCTGTAGAACGCGGTCACCGCGAGCCCCGGCTTGGCCAGCGGCACGATCAGCCGCCAGAACGTGCCGAACGGGGTGAGCCCGTCGACCCGGCCCGCCTCGTCTATCTCCTTCGGGATGGTGTCGAAGTACCCCTTCATCATCCAGGCGCAGAACGGCACGGCCGTCGTCGCGTACGCCAGGACCAGGCCGAGGTAGTTGTCGAGCAGGTTCAGCTCGGACATAAGGAGATACAGCGGCACGATCAGCACGATACTGGGGAACATCTGGGTGACCAGGAACGTCCACATCAGCTGCCTGCTGCCCGGGAACCTCATCCGGGACACCGCGTACCCCGCGGTTGCCGCCAGGAATACGCCGAGCGCTGTGGTGCCGCCCGCCACGATCACCGTGTTCAGGAACCATTTCGGCAGATCCGAATGACTCAGCACATCACTGTAGTTGTGGAAGCTGAGGTTCTTCAGCACCTGGCCCGGCTCCTGCCAGGCGTTCTTCGGGCCGAGCGAGATGAACAGGATCCACAGCACCGGGAAGGCCGCGATCACCGTGGCCACGATCAGGGTGCCGTGCAGGGCGATCGAGGAACCGAGGCCGCGCTCCGCACGGCCGCGCACCTTGCGCGGGGCGGCCGTGGCGGTCCGTCCGGCGGGAGCGGACGCGGAGGCCTCGTGGGTTGCTGTCGTCATGACCATGGCTCCTTACGCCTGCTCGGTCTTCAGGGTGCTGCGGCGGTAGAAGGTCGAGAAGGCCAGCAGGAGGGCGAGGATGATGATTCCGTACGTCGCCGCGCCCGCGTAGTCCGAGATACCGGTGAACGCCTTGCGGAAGGCGAAGGTGACAAGGATGTCGGCGTCGCCGCTGGTGTTGTTGCCCAGCAGCAGATAGATCACGTTGAACATGTTGAACGTCCAGATGCAGCCCAGCAGGATCACCGTGTTCGACACCGGGCGCAGGCCGGGAAGCGTCACGTTGACGAAGCGCTGCCAGGGCGAGGCGCCGTCCATCTCGGCGGCCTCGTACAGCTCCTTGGGGATGGACTGCAGTCCGCCGAGGACCGCGACCATGTTGAAGGGGATGCCGATCCAGACGTTCACCATGATGACGGCGACCTTCTGGGCGAGCGGGGTGCCGAGCCAGTTCTGGGCGGGCAGCCCGAACGCGGTGATGATCTCGTTGAAGACGCCGTACTGGGAGTTCAGCATCAGCCGCCAGGCGAAGACGCCGATGAACGACGGGACGGCCCAGGGCAGGATCAGCATGGCGCGGTAGAAGCCGCGGAAGCGCACCTCGCGGTTGAGCAGCACCGCGAGGCCCATGCCGATGCCGACCTGGAGGGTCACGCACGACACGGTCCAGATGACCGTCCACCACAAGCGCGGATAGAAGTCGCTGTCCGCGCCGGACAGGACGTGCCAGTAGTTGTCGAGGCCGACGAACTTGTACGTGGCCGGGCGGTGGAAGGCGCCGATGGTGGAGGCGACGTTCGCCTCATTGGCGTCGGTCAGCGACTGGTAGACGCCGTACCCGAGCGGATACAGGACGAGGACGGCCAGGACGATGGCGACCGGGGTCACCATGGCCCAGGCGTACCAGTACTTGTCCCAGGACCGCCTGAGTGCCGAAACGCGTGGGGGGCGCTCGGCGTTCCTGCCTCGCGCTGACTTGTCGGTGTTGTCGGTGCTCGCTGCGGTCGTCATCCTCATCGGCTCTTTCGCGGCGGAAGTTCTGGTGGAGCGGCGTGAGTGGTGGATCCGCAGCCCCGGGGAGCCCCGTTCGGGGCGGCAGCGGGGTGTTCGTTCCCCGGGGCTGCGCGTTCTTCGGTTACCTGTCGGCTACTGAGTGCCGGGTCAGCCGATGGAGTAGCCGGGCAGGAGCTTCTGGAACTCCTTGGCGGTGGCGCCCAGGCCGTCCTTGACCGACGAGTCGCCCTGCAGGATCTTCACGTAGTTCTGCGCGAGCGGCGTGAAGAGGGAGCCGACCTGCGGAAGCGCGACGCGCGGGCGGGCGGTCTGCTCCAGGATCGGCTTGAAGCCGGCGATCTTGGAGTTCGAGGTGACCTCGGACGTGTACGCCGACTTGCGGGTCGGCAGCGTGCCCGTGCCCTTGGCGATCGCGACCTGGCTGTCGGTCGACGTCATGAACTGGGTGAACAGGTAGCCGGCGTCCAGGTTCTTGGAGCCCTGGTACACCGCGAGGTTGTGACCGCCGGTCGGGGCCTGGGCCTTGCCGCCCGTACCGGCCGGGACGGGCGCGTAGCCGAGGTTGGCCTCGTCGCCCTTGAACGACTTGCCCTCCAGGTCCTCGCTGACCGACCAGGGCCCCTGGATCAGCATGGCGACCTTGCCGCTCTTGAAGGCCGTCTGCATGTTCTGGTAGGCGTTCGCGAAGTCGACCTTCATCGACGCCTCGTCATAGATCTTCTTCGCCGTGGTCAGCGCGCTGACGGAGTTGGCGTCGGAGATGGTGATCTTCTTGGCCGAGGTGTCGGCCATGTCCGCGCCGTTGCTGTAGAGCAGCGGGAGCAGGAAGTAGGAGTCGGGGTTGAGGTAGGTGCCGTACGCCCCGGTCTTCTTCTTGATGGTCTTGGAGTCGGCGATGAACTCGTCCCACGTGGCGGGCGGCGTGGAGATGCCGGCCTTCTTCAGCAGCGCCTTGTTGTAGAGCAGGCCCAGGGTGTCGGTGACCGACGGGACGCCGTACGTCTTGCCGTTGTACTTGGTGGTGTTCAGCGGCCCCGAGTTGAAGTCCGAGGTGTTCGTCAGCGCGGTGGTGCCGTCGAGCGGGGCGATGTAGCCCAGCGAGGCGTACTCGGCCATCAGACCGACGTCGGTGCGGACGACGTCCGGGGCGCCCTTGCCGCTCTTCGCGGCCGATTTGAACTTCTGCTCGACGTCCGTGAACGGGACGCTCTGGTAGTTCACCTTGATCTTCGGGTACTTGGCCTCGAACTTCTTGATGAGCGCCTGGTACGTCGGGCCCTCGGTCGCCGCGTCCGATGTGTCCCAGTACGTGATCGTCCCGGAAATGTCCTTGGCGGCCTTCGGCTTGCTCGACGAGTTGTCGTCGGAACCACCGCAGGCGGTCGCGGTCAGCGCGATGACAGTCACCGCGGCGGCGATCGATATGCCACGTCGCATATGAACTCCTAGAAGAGGGTGGCCCGGATCTTCCCTTGGGAGGACCGCGGGTGCCGTCTGTCCCATCGACGGCCGCCGGGCTGGGCAGGAAACTAACAGCGCTGCAAGTCCTTGCGAAAGACGTTGCAAGGAAATTTCCACAAGATCCTGCAAGCGTGACGTTCCCGTTACCGCCACATGTCGCCTTTCGCCCGGCTCAGCCCCTCAGTGGACCGGCCCGGTAAGATCACCCGACCATGGACACGAGCGCGGAGCACGAGATGATCGCGGTCCCGCCGGGCCGGGTCACGCTGTCCGACCGGCGCACCCGGCGCACCTGGACGGTCGAGCTCGCGCCCTACCGGCTGGCGGCACACCCGGTCACCCAGGCGCTGTACGCCGAGGTCACCGGGCGGCGTCCGAGTGCCGCCCGGGGCGACCGACTGCCCGTCGAAAGCGTCTCCTGGCGGGACGCCGTCCGGTTCTGCAACGCCCTGTCCGCAAGCGAGGGGCTCACACCCGCCTATCACCTTCACGCCGACGGCGAGGGCGTCGACTGGGACGCGTCCGCCGACGGGTACCGACTGCCGACCGAGGCCGAGTGGGAGCACGCCTGCCGCGCCGGCACGACCGGACCGCGCTACGGGCCGCTCGACGAGATCGCCTGGTACCGCTCCACCTCGCACGAGCGCATCCACGAGGTGGGCGGCAGGCGGCCCAACCCCTGGGGCCTGCACGACATGCTCGGCAACGTCTGGGACTGGTGCTGGGACGTCTACGACGCCGAGGTGTACGGCGGCTACCGGGTGCTGCGCGGCGGCGGCTGGTTCGACGAGCACTGGAGCTGCCGGGCCTCCGCGCGCCGCCGCAGTCATCCGAGCTTCCAGGTCGACGACGTGGGGTTCCGGCTGGCGCGCTCCGGCGGGGGCTGAGCCGCCCAGGGCGCGAAAAGGCCGTATCGGTGTGGGTCCGATACGGCCTTCCCGCACGCGGGGAGAGCGGGTCAGCAGCTCGACTTGCCCGTGTAGATCGCCAGCGCCGTGTTCGCGCCGAGGGTCGCCGTGAACTGGCCCGAGCTGTTGACGGTCACGCTGGTGTTGCTCTGGACGTCGCAGTACGTGCCGGCCGCCAGCGAGGTCTGGTAGGTCCGGGTCAGTGAGCTCGTCTCGTGGTTGATGGCGACGTAGCCCTTGCCACCCCGGCCGAAGGCGATGGCGTCGGCTCCGTCGTCCCACCAGTTGCTGACCGACTCACCGCGGGTGGTGTTGCGGAACGCCACCATCGACTTGATCTCCGGCCAGGCGTGCTGGCACTTCCAGCCGTCCTGCCAACAGGCGTTGACCGTACCGCCGTTGGGCGGCCCGGCGTCCGCGTCGGACCACTCGTAAGCCGAGTTGATGTCGGGCGCCCCGTACGGGTACGCGAGCATGAAGACGTTGGCGAGGGTGTAGTTCGCCCCGTCCTTGTAGTTGAGCGTCGAGCCGTTGCGCTCGGTGTCGTGGTTGTCGACGAAGACACCCGCGACCGAGCTGCTCATATAGCCCCAGCCCTCACCGTAGTTCTTCAGATAGGCGAGGTTCTCGTTGTTGAACACCCGCTTGAGGTCGTAGGCGTACCGGAACTCCTGGACGTCCCCGTTGCCCGTGTACTCCGTGGGCTGGACCGCCTCACCGGAGCCGTAGATGACCTCCTGCTTCCAGTACACCGACGGATTGCTCAGCCGGGACTTGATGTTGGCGAGGTCGGTCGCCGGGATGTGCTTGGCCGCGTCGATTCGGAAGCCGTCGACGCCGTAGCCGAGCAGGGTGTTCATGTACCCGGCGATGGTCTTGCGGACGTACTCCTCACCGGTGTCCAGGTCGGCGAGCCCGACGAGCTCGCAGTTCTGGACGTTGGCGCGGTTGGTGTAGTCGCTGATCGTCGCCGTGCAGTCGTCCATGTCGTACGAGGAGTACAGACCGGGATAGTTGTACTTCGTGTACGACGAGCCGCCGGTCCCGGTGCCACTGCCCGCCGACATGTGGTTGACGACCGTGTCGACGACGACCTTCACGCCCGCCGCGTGACACGTGCTGACCATGTTCTGGAACGCGGTGGCATCCCCCAGCCGCCCTGCGATCCTGTAGCTCACCGGTTGGTACGAGGTCCACCACTGCGAGCCCTGTATGTGCTCGGCGGGTGGCGACACCTGGACGTAGCCGTAGCCGGCCGGGCCCAGCGTGTTGGTGCACTCCTTGGCGACCGAGCCGAAATTCCACTCGAAGAGGACGGCGGTGACGTCCTTGGTGCCGGGAGGGGACGCCTGGGCGACGCTCGTGGGGAGGGTCACTGAGGCCGCGAGGCCCGCCGCGAGGGCGAACGTGGCGGCCAGCGTTTTTCTGGCCATGTTCTCTCCTGCACATCCTTGTGCGGGTGGGGGGAAATGCGGTGCGTGCGGGCCGGAGCCGTCCGATCAGGAACCGTTGTGCGATCAACAACACCGGGCGTGTGCGGGAACGTATCCCTTGCCATCAGGTTTCAGCAAGATGTCGTAAGCACTTCCAACACATGCCTTGATGGAGTCCGTTGACCGCGCCCGCGATCCCCGTGTCGCGAGCGCCAAGGCCCCGGCGGCTTGGGTACTCACCGTGCGCTGGAAGGCATCCGGTGGTCGGGCGCCCGGGACCGTCAAGGCCGGAATTGAAACTCCTTGCTGTGAGTTGCAAGCCTCTTGCTGTAAAGCTTGCGTTAGCGATACGGTCGCGCCGGTCGCCCGGCAACGAAGCCGACGCAGGCGTTCGGGGGCGCACCCAACTGAGCCGTACTCGCAAGGAGTTCACGCCTGTGATACCGAGATGGCCGGCGCCCCGGGTGCGCCGCACCCAGCGCAGACGGGTCGCGGCCGTCGCCGTGGCCGCCCTCGCGGCAGCTTTCCTCCAGCCCCTCGCGGCCCGGGCCGACACCCCGCCCGCGCCCCCGTCCGACGCCAAGCTCGCCGCCGAGCCGTCCCGGCACGACGACACCCGCGAGCAGTTCTACTTCGTCATGCCGGACCGCTTCGCCAACGGCGACACCTCCAACGACGAGGGCGGTCTGACCGGTTCACGCCTCACCACCGGCTACGACCCCACCGACAAGGGCTTCTACCAGGGCGGCGACCTCAAGGGCCTGACCAAGAAGCTCGACTACATCAAGGGGCTCGGCACCACCGCCATCTGGATGGCGCCGATCTTCAAGAACCAGCCCGTGCAGGGCACCGGCAAGGACGCCTCGGCCGGCTACCACGGCTACTGGATCACCGACTTCACCCGGGTCGACCCGCACTTCGGCACCAACAAGGACTTGGAGACCCTCATCTCCAAGGCGCACGCCAAGGGCATGAAGGTCTTCTTCGACGTCATCACCAACCACACCGCCGATGTCGTCGACTACCAGGAGAAGTCCTACGACTACCTCTCCAAGGGCGCCTTCCCGTATCTGACCAAGGACGGCGAGCCCTTCGACGACGCGGACTACGCGAACGGCAAAACCGCCTTCCCGGCGGTCGACAACGACTCCTTCGCCCGCACGCCGACCGTGACGGCGGCGAAGAAGACGGCCAAGGTCCCGTCGTGGCTGAACGACACGACGATGTACCACAACCGCGGCGACTCCACCTATGCCGGTGAGTCCACCACGTACGGCGACTTCTCCGGCCTCGACGACCTGTGGACCGAGCGTCCCGAGGTCGTCGGCGGCATGGAGAAGATCTACGAGAAGTGGGTGCGGGACTTCGACATCGACGGCTTCCGGATCGACACGGTGAAGCACGTGGACATGGAGTTCTGGACGCAGTGGGCGACGGCCCTCGACGCGTACGCCGCCGAGCACGGGCGCAAGAACTTCTTCATGTTCGGCGAGGTCTACTCCGCCGACACCTCGGTCACTTCGCCGTACGTCACCCAGGGCCGCCTCGACTCCACGCTCGACTTCCCCTTCCAGGAAGCGGCCCGCCAGTACGCCTCCCAGGGCGGCAGCGCGCGCAAGCTGGCCTCCGTCTTCGGCGACGACTACAAGTACACGACCGACAAGGCCAACGCGTACGAGCAGGTCACCTTCCTCGGCAACCACGACATGGGTCGCATCGGGTACTTCCTGAACCAGGACAACCCGAAGGCGACCGACGCCCAGCTGCTGAAGAAGGACAGGCTCGCCAACGAGCTCATGTTCCTCAGCCGAGGCAACCCGGTCGTCTACTACGGCGACGAGCAGGGCTTCACCGGCGCGGGCGGCGACAAGGACGCCCGGCAGACGATGTTCGCCTCCAAGGTCGCCGACTACCTCGACGACGACGAGATCGGCACCGACCGCACGCACGCGAGCGACGCCTACGACACGAGTGCACCGCTCTACAAGGAGATCACCGCTCTCTCCAAGCTCCGCAAGGACAACCCGGCCCTCGCCGACGGAGTCCAGACCGAGCGGTACGCGGCCGACGGCGCCGGTGTGTACGCCTTCTCCCGTACGGACGCGAAGACCGGCATCGAGTATGTGGTCGCCGTGAACAACGCCGACGAGGCGAAGACGGCGACGTTCGCGACGGGTTCGGCGAAGACGCGGTTGCGGGGGATCTACGGGACCTCCGCCGAGGTGACCAGCGACGCCGACAAGAAGGTCACCGTCACCGTCCCGGCCGGCTCGGCGGTCGTCTTCAAGGCCGCGGGCAGGCTTGCCGCCCCCGCCGCGCAGCCGTCGTTGACGCTGAAGACCCCGGCCGCGGGCGCCACCGGCACCGTCGAGCTGAGCGCCGACGTGGAGGGTGGACAGCTCAACCGCGTCGTCTTCGCTGCCCAGATCGGCCATGGCACGTGGCAGACGCTCGGCTCCGCCGACCACGCCCCGTACAAGGTCACCCAGGCCATCGGCAAGGACGTACCGGCCGGAACGGCCCTGCGCTACAAGGCCGTGGTGATCGACTCGGCCGGGCGTACGGCGAGCGCGACGGCTGCCAGTACGAGTGGCACCCCGCCCGCCGAAGAAGTCCCTACGGCCTCCTCCCGCGACTACGGGATCGTCCACTACAAGCGCACCGACGGCGACTACACCGACTGGCGGCTGTACGCGTGGGGCGACCTCGCCGACGGCGAGTCGACGACCTGGCCCGCGGGCCACGACTTCATCGGCCGCGACGCCTACGGGGCCTTCGCCTATGTGAAGCTGAAGCCCGGCGCCTCCAGTGTCGGTTTCCTCGTCATCGACAAGGACGGCAACAAGGACGTCGCCGCCGACCGCACGATCGACGTCACCAAGACCGGTGAGGTCTGGGTCGAGCAGGGCAAGGAAGCCGTTCTCACCGAGCGGCCCGACTACCCGGCGCAGGACAAGACCAAGGCGGTCCTCCACTACCACCGCGCCGACGGCGACTACACCGGCTGGGGACTGCACGTCTGGACGGGCGCCGCGAGCCCCACGGACTGGTCGAAGCCCCTGGAGCCGGTGAAGACTGACGCCTATGGCGCAGTCTTCGAGGTGCCGCTCGCCGAGGGTGCCACCAGCCTCAGTTACATCATCCACAAGGGCGACGACAAGGACCTCGCCACCGACCAGTCGCTCGACCTCTCGGCCAAGGGCCACGAGGTGTGGCTGTTGAACGGCCAGGAGAACCATCTGCTTCCGCAGCCTGCGGGCAGTGCCGCCGCGCTCGACCTGACCACCTCCAAGGCGGTCTGGATCGACCGGAACACGGTGGCCTGGAACGGCTCCGACGCGGCCGCCTCCACCCAGCTGCTGTACTCCCACGACGGCTCGATCGCGGTGAAGGACGGCACGCTGACCGGGGACGCCACATGGCTTCGTCTGTCCAGGACCAGCCTCACCGACGCGCAGAAGGCCACGTTCCCGCATCTCAAGGACTACACCGCCTGGTCCGTCGACCCGCGTGACCGCGACCGCGTACGAGAAGCGCTGAGCGGTCAGATCGTCGCCTCGCAGCGGGCCGCCAACGGCGCCGTGCTGACGGCTACGGGCGTCCAGATCGCCGGTGTACTCGACGATCTGTACGACGCGACGAAGGCGGCCCTGGGGCCGACGTTCCACAACGGCCGTCCCACACTGGCCGTCTGGGCGCCCACGGCGCAATCCGTGAGCCTGGACCTCGACGGTTCCACGGTCGCCATGAAGCGGAACGACACCACCGGCGTCTGGTCCGTCACCGGCAAGAAGTCCTGGACGGGCAAGCCCTACCGGTACGTCGTGAAGGTCTGGGCGCCGACCGTCCGGAAGGTCGTCACCAACAAGGTCACCGACCCGTACTCGGTGGCCCTGACCGCCGACTCCGAGCGCAGCCTGGTCGTCGACCTGGACGCCAGGTCCCTTGCCCCGAGCGGCTGGTCGTCGCTCAAGAAACCCAAGGCCGTGGCCCTGAACGACGCCCAGATCCAGGAGCTGCACATCCGGGACTTCTCCGTGGCGGACAAGACGGCCAAGTACCCCGGCACCTATCTCGCCTTCACCGACAAGGACAGCGACGGCTCGAAGCATCTGCGTGAACTTGCCAAGTCCGGTACCTCATACGTGCACTTGCTGCCCGCGTTCGACATCGCGACGATCCCCGAGAAGAAGGCCGCCCAGGCGACCACCGACTGCGACCTCGCCTCGTACGCGGCCGACTCCCAAAAGCAGCAGGAGTGCGTCGCGGCGATCGCCGCGAAGGACGCCTACAACTGGGGCTACGACCCGTACCACTACACGGTCCCCGAGGGCTCGTACGCGACCGACCCGGACGGCACCGGGCGCACGGTCGAGTTCCGGAAGATGGTCAAGTCGCTGAACGAGGACGGCCTGCGGGTCGTCATGGACGTGGTCTACAACCACACCGCCGCCAGCGGCCAGGCCGACACGAGCGTTCTCGACAAGATCGTGCCCGGCTACTACCAGCGGCTCCTGGCGGACGGCTCCGTGGCCACGTCCACGTGCTGCGCCAACACGGCCACGGAGAACCCCATGATGGGCAAGCTCGTCGTGGACTCCATCGTCACCTGGGCCAAGGAGTACAAGGTCGACGGCTTCCGCTTCGACCTCATGGGCCATCACCCCAAGGCCAACATCCTCGCGGTGAGGAAAGCCCTCGACGCGCTCACGCTCGAGAAGGACGGCGTCGACGGCAAGAAGATCATCCTGTACGGCGAGGGCTGGAACTTCGGCGAGGTCGCCGACGATGCCCGCTTCGTCCAGGCCACCCAGAAGAACATGGCCGGCACCGGCATCGCGACCTTCTCCGACCGCGCTCGTGACGCCGTACGCGGCGGGGGCCCCTTCGACTCCGACCCCGGCGTCCAGGGCTTCGCATCCGGCCTCTACACCGACCCCAACTCCTCCACGGCCAACGGCACTTCGGCCGAACAGAAGGCCCGCCTGCTGCACTACCAGGACCTCATCAAGGTCGGCCTGACCGGCAACCTCGCCACGTACCACTTCACCGACTCCGACGAGCTGGAGGTCAAGGGCTCCGAGGTCGACTACAACGGCCAGCCCGCCGGATACGCGGACGCGCCCGGTGACGCGCTCGCGTACACCGACGCGCACGACAACGAGTCGCTGTACGACGCCCTCACCTACAAGCTGCCCGCCGCGACCAGCGCGAGCGATCGGGCCCGTATGCAGGTCCTGGCCATGGCGACGGCCACCCTCTCGCAGGGCCCGTCCCTCTCCCAGGCCGGATCCGACCTGCTGCGCTCCAAGTCCCTCGACCGCAACTCGTACGACAGCGGTGACTGGTTCAACGCCATCCACTGGAACTGCCAGGACGGAAACGGCTTCGGGCGCGGGCTGCCGATGGCCGCCGACAACGCCTCCAAGTGGCCCTACGCCACACCGTTGTTGACCTCCGTGAAAGTGGGCTGCGACCAGATCGAGGGCGCCTCGGCCGCGTACCAGGATCTGCTGAGGATCCGTACGACGGAGAGCCTGTTCGGGCTCCGCACGGCCGACCAGGTGCAGTCGAAGCTCTCCTTCCCGCTGTCCGGGAAGGGCGAGACACCCGGGGTGATCACCATGGAACTCGGCGACCTCGTCGTCGTCTTCAACGCGACGCCCGATAAGCGGGAGCAGACGATCGGCGCCCTGGCCGGGACGGCGTACGCGCTGCATCCGGTGCAGGCGTCGGGCGCGGACCCTACCGTCAAGGCCTCGTCCTACGACGCGGAATCGGGCACGTTCGCCGTTCCGGGTCGTACCGTCGCCGTGTTCACCCGCGCCGCGCGCTAGCACACTAGATTGGGCGGGGCAGGGCCACAATCCGGTCTGCCCCGCCAACCGCGCGGTCCGAAGGGCTGTTCACATGGATGGCAACGACACCGGGTCCACCGTGATGGTGGTCGACGACACGGCGTCCAACCGCTATGCGATGGGCGCCGTGCTCAGCCGTGCCGGGCACAGCGTCATCCCCGTGGCCAGCGCCGGCGAGGCGCTCGTCGAACTCGACGTACGACTGCGCGCGGGCGGCCTGCCCGACGTGGCCCTGGTGGACGTCGGACTGCCGGACATGAACGGCTTCGAGCTGTGCCGCAGACTCAAGGCACGGCCGCCCACGGCGGCGCTGCCCGTCGTGCACTTCTCCGCCGTCTCCGCCGGAGCCGCCTACCGCTGCCGTGGCCTGGACGCCGGGGGCGAGGCCTACTTGACGGTGCCCGCGGAGCCGGAGGAAATACAGGCGGTGGTACGCGCCGCGGTGCGCGGTGCCCGGACGCGCCGCGGAGCCGAAGCGCTCGTGGAACGGCTGACGCTGCTGTCCGAGACGATCGTCTCCGTGCAGGCGGCGCGCTGTCTGCGGGAACTCGCCGACGCCGCCGCCGAGGGCACCGCCCGGCTCACCGGCTCGCCCGCCGCCGTGTTCGTCCTCGCCGAGGACGGCGAACTGTACCGGGGCATGTCCCGCAACCGGGCCAGAACCGCGCTGCCGGACCCCAGCGCGCACGACAGCGTGGCCCGGCTGATCCGCCATATGACGGCCGGCCATCCCGAGGCGCGCAGCGCCGTGGTCCCCGCCCCGCTGTGGCCCGCGGGATTCTTCCGGCCCGGCGCACCCGATGACGCACGGCTCGTACTGGCCCTGACCCACGACGGCAAGACACCGGTGTGTCTGGCCACCCCCGCGCGCGGTGGGCGCGACGGGTCGGTGGACACGGACGCCCTGGTGGCCCGGCTCGCCCAGGCCACCGCACTGGCCGCGGAGCCGCTGCTCATGTACCAGGTGGAGCGCCATGTCGCGCTCACCCTGCAACACAGCTTCCTGCCGCAGAGACTGCCCGAGCTGCCGGGCGTCGAGGTCGTCGTCCGGTATGAGCCCGCCTCCCGGCAGGCCGAGATCGGCGGCGACTTCTACGCCGCTCTGCGCACACCGGACGGGCTGCTCACCGCCGTCGGTGACGTCGTCGGGCACTCGCTGGACGCGGCCACCGTGATGGTCGAGATCCGGCACGCCCTGCGCGCCTACTGCGTCGAGGACCCCGACCCCGGAGTGCTGGCCCGGCGCCTTGACCGGATGCTCCAGCACTACCATCCCGACCTCACGGCCACCGTCTGCCTGACCCTGGTCGACCCGGCGAGCGGGCGCATCCGGATCGCCAACGCGGGCCACATCGCCCCGCTGATCATCGGCGATGACGGCACCGCCGGCTATGTGAAGGCCGGCGGCCCGCTGCTCGGCCTCGGCCTGGACCGCCCGCCGCCCACCGAGGCCGTCCTGATGCCCACCGACCGGCTCCTCATGGTCACCGACGGCCTCATCGAGACCCGCGGCACGGACCTGGAGGTCTCCCTCGAACAGCTGCGCACCGCCGCGGCCGCCGCCCCACCCGGCACGGCCGCCCTCTGCGACACCCTGCTCGACTGCTTCGGCCGGGACAGGGAGGACGACATCGCGCTCCTGGCGCTGCGGCTAGGGTGATCGGGAATCCCCTGGAACAGGAGTGCCCATGCCGCAGATCACCGTCGACTACTCCGCGCCGCTCGAGGACGCCTTCGACCGGCGCGGGTTCGCGCTCGCCCTGCACGCGGAGGTGGTCGAGACGGCGGCCGCGAAGATCGGGGCGTGCAAGACGCAGTTCCGCCGGACCGAGGACACCGTGGTCGGCGCCGACACCGACGGGCACGCCATCGTCCACGTCACTCTCGCTCTGCTGGCCGGCCGGACCGACGAGACCAAGGGGAAACTGACCGAGGCCGTACTGGAGCTGCTGAAGACGCACGTGAAGCCGGCCGAGGGCCTTGAGCTGCACGCCTCCGCGGAGGTGCGTGATCTCGACCCGTCGTACCGCAAGTTCGAGGCGTAGTACTCAGAAGGCTGACGCCGCCGGAGGCGAGGCCAGCGCGATCAGCCGGACGACGAGGTCGCTGAACGGTCCGTCGCCCGGCTCGTCCCCCAGCCCCTTGCGCAGCAGCTCGCTCACCTCCTCGTCGTACGCGGCGCTCACCGCGGCCAGCGCCGCGAAGTCGTGCACGAGCTGCACCTCCAGCTCGCCGCGCGGAATCCGCCGCCCGTCCAGCCAGATCAGCGCCGTCGACTCGACGAGGGAGATCCAGGAGCGGATCACCAGCTCGAGGCGGGCCGGCGGATTCTCGACCTTGAGATGCGAGAGGATCTGGACGTACGCCGCCTGCCGTACGGCGTCGATCAGGGCGTTGGTGGTGGAGGAGCCGACCGCGGGGCCGCCCCGCATCAGCGCGGCGAAACCGGGCCCGTGGTCGTCCACGAAGTCGAAGAACCGCCGCATCACACGCAGCAGCCGCGCCCCCAGCGGCCCGTCCTGGGGCTCCACGAACCGGCTCGCGAGATCGTCCGCCGCGCGCTGCAACGCCGCCTCGTACAGGCTGAGTTTTCCCGGAAAGTAGTGGTAGACCAGCGGCCGTGAGATGCCCGCGGCCGAGGCTATCTCGTCGATGGAGACCTCGTCGGGCGAGCGTCGGCTGAACAGTTCGAGGGCGACGCCGATCAACTGCTGCCGCCGCTCGTCGACACCCATCCTGCGGCGTACCCCGGTTGTCATGCGAACACCTTACCGATCGGATCCGGCCCGGAACGGGCCGGTCCGGCCACGGTCGTTCACATATCCAACACGATTCGCTCACCGCGTGTCCGCGATACACAGATCAGCATCGACCGATCACGCTCCGCATCGGTCAACAGTTCGTCCCGGTGCTCGATCTCCCCGGCCAGGACCCGCTGTTGGCAGGTTCCGCAGAACCCCTGCTCGCAGGAGTACGCCGTGTCGGGAAGCACCGCGCGGACGGCGGCGAGGACGCTGGAGTCGGCGGGCACGGTCACGGTACGTCCGCTGCGGCGCAGTTCGACCTCGAAGGCGCCGTTGCCGTCGGTGGACGTGCGGGGCGCGAAGCGCTCCAGGTGGAGTGTCGCGCCCTTGGGGAGGCGGGATGCGACGGCGGTCAGCAGCCCCTCCGGTCCGCAGCAGTAGACGGCCGTGCCGTCCGGCAGGTCCGCGAAGAGCGCGTCGAGATCGGGCAGCCCGTCCTCGTCCTCGGCCACGACCGTGACCCGGTCCAGCTTCTCGATCTCGTCCAGGAACGGCATGGAAGCGCGACTGCGACCGCCGTACAACAGCCGCCGTTCCACGTCTTCTCCAAGCCCCCGCACCATGGGCAGGATCGGCGTGATCCCGATGCCGCCCGCGACGAAGACGTACGCGGGTGCGTCAATGAGGGGGAATCGGTTGCGCGGCCCGCGTACCTCGACCGTCAAGCCCTCGCGCAGCCCCTCGTGCACCTCGCGCGACCCGCCGCGCCCGTCCTCGGCCAGCCGTGTCGCGACGGTGTACGACGAGGTGTCCGCCGGGTCCCCACACAGCGAGTACTGCCGTACGAGCCCCGACGGCAGCACCAGATCGAGATGCGCGCCCGGCTCCCAGCGCGGCAAGTCCCGCCCTTCCAGGCGCAGTTGTACGACCCCGTCGGCGACCCGCTCGTGCCGGGTGACCCGCAGCCGCAGCGCCCGGGAACGCGGCCGGCCGGAGATCGGCTCCTCCAGGGCGGGCAGCGGCCACAGCGGCGAGGCTCCGATCCGGCGGCGCATCGCCCGTCTGACGAGCAGGGCGGCACCGGCGACGGCCACGACGGTCAGCGGCCGGGGCATCACGCCACCCCCCGTTCCGCCGCCGTCGCCGCGGGGGAGGAGGCGAGATAGGCGACCGCCTGCTCGGTGGAGCCCTCCTGGGAGGGGTGATAGGCGCGGCTGAGATAGCGGGGGATGGACTTGAGCATGTCCCCGGCGGTCGGCAGCACGCCCTGCTTCCCGCTCACGTAGAAGTCCTTGAAGCTCGCCCGGCCCGCCGTCAGCGTCGGATCGTTCTCCATGAAGAAGCGCGTCCCGCGCTGCCACAGGAAGACCAGTGCGGTGAAGGCGGTCGCCCAGGTCCGCGCGCGCCGCCGGTAGCCCCCGTCGACGTGCATGAAGAGCTCGAACGCCACCGACCGGTGCTCGACCTCCTCCGCGCCGTGCCAGCGCAGCAGGTCCAGCATGGTCGGATCGGCGCCGCGCCGGTCCAACTCCTCGGCGTTCAGCACCCAGTTGCCGAGGAAGGCCGTGTAGTGCTCGATCGCCGCGATGATGGCGACCCGCTCCAGCAGCCACCACTTCCTGGCCCTGCCTGGTGGCAGCGTGCGGTCGCCGAGCAGCTTCTCGAAGAGCCAGTCGACCTGGGCGGTGTACGGCGTCGGATCGAGCCCCAGTTCCCTGACATGCGGCAGCACCTCGTCGTGGGCCTGCGCGTGCATCGCCTCCTGCCCGATGAACCCGATGACGTCCTCGCGCAGCCGCTCGTCCCGGATCAGGGGCAACACCTGCTTGTACACATGCACGAACCACCGCTCACCGGCCGGCAGCAGCAGGTGCAGCACATTGATCGTGTGCGTGGCGAACGGGTCGCCCGGCACCCAGTGCAACGGCGTGTCCTCCCACGAGAACGACACCTTCCGCGCCTTGAGCGGTATCCGTTCGGACTCGACGGGCCGGGGCAGCCGGGCCTGCTTGTTAGACATGCTGTCAATGTACTGACGGGTAAGTCCGCAGGGAACCCTCGTGTGGAGAGTTCCTCGTCGTCCTCGGCGGTGCGTAGCCATCCCACCAACCCCGGCAAGGTGACCGTCCTGTGCGGCGGCCCCCGGCGGGCTGGGAAGCGGCGCCACCGCGTTCAACCTGGTCCTTCGACCGCTGACGGACCCCCGGGCCCCCAGGGCTGTCGGCAAACTCCCGTCTGCCGCGCGAGCCATGCACCCGCGGCGCGGCTACCGCAGCGCGTCGATCGAACTGCCGTCGCTGAGCGTCCCCTTGAGGTCCGCCTGGGCGCCCCGCTTGGTCGGTACGGCGAGCAGGGCGCCCTGGGACGCCCCGCGCGCGCCGCCCGTCGCCCGGATCGACTCGGTGTCGCGGCTGCCCGCCGCCAGCAGGTACCAGGACCCCGCCGCCGACTTCCACAGCACCCCGGCCAGTACATGGGGGTCACGGGAGCCGCACGCGGGTGAGTTCTCGGCCTTCGCCGCGACCGCCCCGTACGCACCGCCGGGGGTGTGGAACTGCGCGAGCACCCGGGTGCCGCCGCCCCGCCAGGTGTCGGCCCGGGTGCACACCCAGTCGGCGCTGCCGCCGGCGTCGGGCAGCGGCTGCCGCGTGTACTGCCAGGCGTTCACGGAGCGCACGCCCTGCGAGCGCACGGAGGCGAGGGAGCAGGCGAACGGAGCCCAGCCGTGCAGTCTCTCGGAGGTGGACGCCTCGTGGGGCGCCGAGGGCCGGCCCGAGGTGAGCCGGGCCGGGGTCAGCTCTCCGAGGTCGGTCAGCACATGGGTGCCCGAGCCGTCCTTCAGCTGCAGCACGTTCCACGACGTGCAGGTGCCGGTCCGCTGGGCAGGACCGGCCAGCGGAGAGGTGACGCCGTCGGCCGAAGGGCCGAGGTCCATCGCGCCGGAGTTCGGCTTCATCAGATCCCGCTCGGCGGCCTTGGTCACCCAAGGGGCCGTCAGGTAGCGGACATTGCCGTCGGCCCGGTCCAGGACCACGGCGCTCGCCTCGGCGCCGGTCGCCCCGTCGACGCGCGCGAAATCGAGGGCGGCGCCGCTCGTGCCGTCCTTCGGCTCGGCATAGCGCGCGATGCGCAGACCGTCGTAGAGGATCACCACGCGCGCCTGGTCGACCTCGCCCGCGTACAGCAGCTGCGGTGGTCCGGGCGGGGCCCCCGACGGGGTGCCGGGGGTCGCCGAGACCTGCACGGACTTGCCGGGTCGCGCCCACACGGCGAGCGCGCGCCGCAGGAGTGCGGTGTCCCCGGCGAGGTTCCCGCGCGCGGGCCACACGGAGAAGTCGGTGCGCGCGGAGGACTCCCAGGCCGTGGCCGGCACCCGGGTCAACTTGCCCGGATCAAGGGCGGCTTCGGCCGCCGGGTTCTGCGCGTACGAGGGGGCCGCGGCGCCGTCGGGACCCCAGCCGTCGCCGGGCAGACCGAGGAGCGCGCCGCACACGGCGACGGCCGCGGCGGCGGCGAGGGCGGCCTTCATATGCTGCCTGCGCCGCATCAGATCGGTGGGCCGGGCGTGCAGCGAACAGGGGTCGAACTCGGGGGAGTTGAGCAGGGACTCCTGAGCCTCGACCCCCTCGGCCTCCGTGAGCGCCGCGCCCGGGTCCTCGACGCCCGCCGCCGTCAGCACCTTCCGGGTATGCGCGTCGGACAGCTTCTCCAGGCCGCGCAGCACATACGCGGCACGGGCGGGCCCGGACAGCGCGGACAGCCGCTGGTCCAGGGCGAGTTCGTCGGCTCCGCCCGAGCGGGGGAAAAGCCTGAGGCCCCATACCTGAGGGAGGAGAGGCGGCAGCTGGGACCGCTTGGGCCAGGCCCGCCGCTTCAGCGGCAGGCCCGCCTCCAGGGCCGTACGCACCACTTGGAGGCGCACGAAGGCGTAGCCCGGGTCGCTGTCGCGTCCGCCGCCGCCCTGCTGGGCCGGGATGACCGACGCGTCACCCGACGTACGGCCCCGCGGCAGCGCGCGCTGGGTGAGGGCGTGCGCGGTCAGCACCCGGCGGTTGCGGCCCAGGCTCGGCGGCAGCACCAGATAGGCGAGCCGGACCAGCCGCGGATAGTGCTCGACGAGCGCGGCCTCGACCTGCTCGACGTCGACGACCGGTCCTGAGGAGGGTGCGGGGCGCGGGGCTACATCCTGTGACTGCACGTTCAGCAAAACGAGCGAATCGGTGGATGGTCACCGGCCCCGTGGCGGGTCAGTCCTCGGGCTCCACGAGCAGGCGCGCGTAGTTCGCCATCGACCGCTGGTAGCGCGGCAGATGGGGGGCGAGGGCGCCGATCACGAGGGAGAGGCCCTCGCGCTCGCGCCCGAGGTCGGCGAGGCAGAGCGCGAGGCACGCGCGTACCGCGTCGTCCAGCTCGTCGGGCGGGCCGTCGAGTTCGCGTGTGAGCAGCTTGACGCCCTCGTCCGCCTGTCCGATGTTCCGCAGCGAACTGGAGAGCTGGATCTTGGCGCGCCGGCCCTTGTACCCGCTCAGGCCGCGCGCGAGCGCCTCCCGGTACAGCGGCACCGCCTTGTCCGAGTGCCCCGTCGAGTCCCAGGCGCAGGCCTCCTCGAACGGACCCAGGGGACTGTCGGCCGGCAGTTCGGCCACCAGCGCGTCGATCACGGCCCGGAAGTCCGCCGCGTCCGCTTCTTCGTAGTCGTCGAACGTGCCCCACGCGGCCGCCGTACGCTCTTCCCAGTCTTCGTTCACGGGAGCACCCTCGCACACCAGTGCCCCGGCGGCATCGGCTTTACCTCCGCCGGACGGCGGCCGATTGAGCGCGGGGCGCGCGGGAGCCGTATCGAACGGCAGAGCCCTCGCCGGGGCTCTTATCGGCGTGAGCGCCGACAGGTACCGGAGGAACGTATGAGGTTGACACGCGAGAAACTTCTGGCCGGGGCGGCCGTGGCCCTGCTGGCGCTGACCGGCTGCGGCGGATCGGGCGACAAGGGGGCCGCCGACCAGGAGACGGTCCCGGCCACGGCGACCGGCAGCCTGGAGGACCTGGCGGCCGAGGTGAAGTGCAAGCCGGACATCCAGACGGACGCGGACGAGATCCGCCAGGGCGTCTGCAAGATCAGCGACGGCAAGTTCATCCTGGCGACTTTCGCCACCGACCGGGGCCAGCGCGAGTGGCTCAACGGGGCCAAGGACTACGGCGGTTCGTATCTCGTCGGCGCGAAGTGGGTCGCCGTCGGGGACCAGAAGATGGTCACGACGCTGCGCGGCCAGCTCGGCGGAACCGTGGAGGAGGGGGCCTCGCACCACTCGGGAGGCAGCGGTGGTGGGGGGACCGAGACCGCGCACTCCGGTCACGCCGGGGGCTGACCGCGCAGGACTTTGGGGGTAGAGGAAAGCCGGTGGCGGGATTCCCCGCCACCGGCTCTCTCAGTGGGTTACTTGCAGCGCTGGCCGTTGTTGATGCAGGTGACCACCTTGTTCATCAGGTTCTCGTCGAAGACGTTGATGAAGTCGTCGTGGTCGGTGATCGCCTTGTGCAGCTGCTCCTGGAAGCCGTCGACGGCGTACGGGTTCTTCACGACCCCGTTCGCGATGGTCGGCGCCGGAACGCTGTACACCAGACGCATCGTCAGCTGCGGAATCGCCTTGAAGCCATTGGCGCAGTTGCCGCCCGCGTCGGCGAAGGCCACGTGGGTGCGGTGGTTGGCGCTGTCGATGTTCTGGCCGTCCCAGCAGCTCTGGAACTTGAAGGTCCGCACCACATTGCTGCCGGAGGGGCAGATCGGGTACTTGTCCGTCAGCTGCACCTTGTTCTCGAAGCCGGTGCAGCTCCAGTGCGCGTTGGCATTGGCGGGGCCGTTGGTGAAGGCCTTGGCGTCGCCGGTGATGATGCGCAGGAACTTCGGCATCGCGACGACCTTGCTCTTCGCGTTGCCGACGAACTTGATCTGCGCGGACTTGGCCTGCAGGACCTTACCGGCGTTGCCTTCCGTGCCCCCGCCGGCGTTGTTCTGGTCGAAGTCCTGCGTGCCGTCCTGCACACGCAGCACCGGCCAGTAGTACGACGACTTGTCGCCCTGGTTCGCGCAGCTGGTCTGGGCCGCGGCGAACGTGTCGTTGTTGGCGAAGGCGTCGTTCGACTGGTTGCCGACGTAGTCGTGCAGGTGGTGGGCGCCGTTGCTGACACCGGGCGCCACGATCACGTTGTCGGTGTTGAACTTCTTGTTGGCGTTCACACCGCAGGAACTCGTGAACGTGCCGGACGAACCGCCGGCCCGGGTCCGGGCCTTCTGGGCGACATTCGCCTGGACCTGCGTGATGTCGACGAAGTCGGCGGCGGCGGGACCGTTACCGGCCTGACCGCCGTTGCCGGCCTGCTGACCGCCGTTGCCCGCCGGCTGACTGGCCGATGCCGACGCGCTGGGGGCCGGGGAGGCGCTGGCCTGGCCGCCGTTGTTCTGGCCGCCGTTGTTCTGGCCGCCGTTGTTCTGGCCGTTGTTGTTCCAGCCGCCGGCGTTGGTCTGGGCCTGGTCGGCGGGGGTTGCGGTACAGGCGGCGAGACCGTCCAGCGAACCCGGGGCGGTGGCCCAGGCCCGCTTGAAGTCGATCTTGATCCGGCCGATGACCGCGGTCCGCTTCTCCTTGAGCGGGCCCAGGATGGCGTTCTGGACGAAGCCCGCGTCGTTGGTCTGGGCCTGCCGTGTGGAGGCCAGCCGGGCGTAGGCCTCGGTGATCTGCTTGTCGAGGTTCGCCAGCTCTTTGGCCACGCCCCACTTCGCCGCGTTCGGCACATTGGTCAACTGCTGCCCCACGTCGGGGCAGCTGATGGTGGCCACCTGAGCGGCGGCGGCCTTGGTGGTGTTGGGAGATGAGTTCTCCTCGTGTGCCGAAGCGTAGAAATTCGCCCAGATCAGCCCACCCCCACCGATCGCGAGAGCTGCCGACGCGGCCACGGCGCGAACGGCCAGCGGCGAACGGCGTTTTCGAATGTTGCGTCCCATGGAACTCCTCTGACTTCCTTGCGGGGCAGCGAGGCGCCCGACAGGAGTGAAGCGGCTCCCTCTCATACGCAGGGGGCGCGTGAGGCGTTCAGAAACCTAGGAAAATCTTAGAAGTTCATGAGGTCAATTCCGGCGCAAGGGTCCCAGAAGCCCGCGAAATAACGGGAGTTGATCTTCCGTAACAGGTTTGAACGAGGGTTTTTTGAATTATGTTCAGCGCCGCCGACCGGATTCATCGATCGCCCCGGTCCAGATAGGCGAGCACCGCGAGGACGCGTCGGTTGTCGTCGTCGGAGACCTCAAGTCCCAGCTTGGCGAAGATGTTGGAGGTGTGCTTGGCGATCGCCCGCTCCGTGACAACGAGTTGGCCGGCGATCGCCGCGTTCGACCGCCCCTGCGCCATCAGTTCGAGCACCTCCAGCTCGCGCGGCGTGAGCCGTCCGAGCGGCTGGTCGACGGTGGACCGCCGCGACAGCAACTGCTGAATCACCTGCGGGTCCATCGCCGTACCCCCCGCCGCGACCCTTCGCACGGCGTCGATGAACTGCTCCGCGTCGAAGACCCGGTCCTTGAGCAGATAGCCGACCCCGCCCGCGCCGTCGGCGAGCAGCTCCCGGGCGTACAGCTGCTCCACATGCTGCGACAGTACGAGCACCGGCAGTCCGGGCCGGTCGCGGCGGGCCGCCAGCGCGCACTGCAGCCCCTCGTCCGTGTGTGAGGGCGGCAGCCGTACGTCCACCACGGCCACGTCCGGCTCCAACTCGGCCAGGGCACGGCTGAGTTCGGGGCCGCTCGCGACGGCCGCGGCGATCTCGAAGTCGTACGCCTGGAGCATCCGGACCAGTCCGTCACGCAGCAGGAACAGGTCTTCGGCTAGGACAACGCGCAAGGGATCTCCATGGTGACCATGGTGGGACCGCCCGCGGGGCTGCTGACGGCCAGGACGCCGTCGAATGTACCCAGTCGCCGCTCGACCCCCGCCAGGCCCGTGCCCGCGTCGATCCGTGCGCCGCCCTTGCCGTTGTCGGTGACCGCGAGGCGCAGCATGCCGTCGGCGTGATGGAGGTCGACCCAGACGCGGTCGGCGCCGGAGTGCTTGACCGCGTTGGTCAGTACCTCGCTGAGGGCGAAGTACGCGGCGGACTCGACGGGCGCGTCCGCCCGGCCCGCCAGCTCCACACTCACCTCGCTCACCAGGGGCAGCCGAAGCGCCAACGCCCGTACCGCGTCGCCCAGTCCGCGCTCCGCGAGCACCGGTGGATGGATACCCCGCACGAGATCCCGCAGCTCGGTGAGCGCGTCGGCGGAGGACTTGCGGGCCTGCGCGAGCAACTCCTTGGCCCTGGCCGGATCCTTCTCGATCAGCGCCTCGACGGTCCCCAGATCCATGCCCATCGCGACCAGCCGCGCCTGCGCTCCGTCGTGCAAATCCCGCTCGATGCGGCGCAGTTCGGCCGCCGAGGTGTCCACGGCGTCGCGCCGCGTCTCGGTCAGCACGCGCACCCGCTCGGCGAGCTCGCCGTGACCGGGGGCGAGGACGGCCCGGGTGATCCGGAAGTGGACGCGCAGGAGGAGCGGGGAGAGGCGATAGCCGCCGACGAGGAGTACGGCGGCCAGGGCTCCCGCGAGGAGGGCGGTGCCCTGCCCCGAGACCGGCACGAAGCCGTACCACCAGCCGACGTAGCTGCCGTCCGTGAAGACCCGCCACAGGCCGAGCGCCAGCGCGAATCCCTCGACGGGGTAGAGGACCAGCGCGGCGGGCAGCATCGCGGTGACGAAACCCACGGTCATGTCGAACGGCAGCCAGACCAGATCCCGCCGGGTGGCGGGGTCCCCGAGCATCAGCCGACACCGTGCCCAGGGGGTGGCACCCTCGGGTACGGGACGGTACGCGGCCGGTATCCGTATGCCGGACCACTGGGCGGCGACGATCCGCCGCGCGTTCGCGAAGGCGCGGACCGCGGTCAGTACCCAGGGGGTCGTGACGATTCCCACGCCGGCGGGTATGAGCGCGAGCGACACGGTGGCCAGCACGAAGAGGGTGACCGAGCCGGCCATCCCGACCACGGCGAGCGCCAACCCGCGGGCCCCGCTCACGACCATGTCCCGCGCTCGCGCCTGGATCTCGGTGCGTTGCGTCTCCATGCCGTCAGTCTTGCCGACCGGCCGGGGGCGGGTCACTGGGCCGGGCACCCCGGTGGGGAGTGGTGGTAGCAGCACCTGGCTTCAGCCCGTCCGGCGTTTGAGGACGAGCGCGAAGCGCGACGGGGTCTGGGGGCGGAGCCACCAAGGGGGGACGAGGGGGTCCCCCCTTCTCGAGCGGCAGCCGAGAGTGGGGGAGAGCAGGGGCGGGGGAGGGCAGGCGCGGAGGGGGCGGACGGGGCGGAACACCATCGGTCACAGCCGCAGCAGCTTCGCCTCCAGCTCGGGGTCCAGCCCGACCGCGGGCCGATCAGGACGCCGGGGCGCGACCCCGCCGAGGCCCTGGAGCCACTTCCAGGTATCGGCGACGGTCTCGAGAACGGGCCGGCAGCGGAGCCCGGCGACGACCGCCCGGGAGACATCCGCCGAGTGCAGCGCGGCATGCAGGTCACCCCCACCCGGCACCCACACCGGCAACTGAGTCCACGGCTCGATCCCGGCATCAAGGACCACCTCGGGCTCGGTCCACCGAAGCTCGACCTGGGCCCCGGTGACCCGAACGCACGCGTCGAGCAGCCCTCCCATCGTCGTGTGCCCCGGCGGACTCACGAGGTTGTACGCCCCGCCCAACCCTGCCTCCGCCGCCCCGAGAACCCACCCGGCGAGATCCCGCACATCGACATACTGGAGCGGCAGCTCCCGAGGCCCGGGCGCGAGAACGGGACCGCCCCGCGCGACCCGGTTCAGCCACCAGGGCAGCCGCCCGATGTTCTCGTAGGGCCCGAGGATCAGCCCGGCCCGCACGAGCAGCGCCCCCGCCGAGCCGAAGGCGTCGAGCACGGCCAGCTCCCCGCCCCGCTTGTCCCGCGCGTAGTCGCTCTGCTCCGCGCCCGCGGCCGCGCCCTCCACGAGAGGAGCGTTCTCGTCGTACCCGGCGGAGGGAGGCCACGCGTACACGGAACAACTCGACACGTACACGTACCGGGAAACCCGGCCCGCGAGCAGCCGCGCCGCGTCCCGGACGGCCCGCGGCGCCGCCGACCAGGTGTCGACGACGACATCCCATTCACCGTCGGCAAGCGCCGCGAGCCCGTCGGGAGCGGTGCGGTCGCCCAGCAACGACCGCACCCCGGCAGGGGGTTCGTGCCGTCCTCGGTGGAAGACGGTCACGTCCCAGCCACGGCCGAGCGCCGCCTCCACAACGGCGCGCCCCACGAACTCCGTACCGCCCAGCATCAGAAGTCTCATGCGGACAACTCTGCACGGACGGCCGGGCGGCGGAACGGAAATCTGCTCTCAGAAGATCCGCCGGCAGTGGACGCTGTCACCGGCGGACGATCAACGTGCGGTCAACGCCCGGTCGGCGGCGCGTACTTGTAGCCCACCCGCCGCACGGTCTGGATCGCCTGCCGGTGCTGCGCCCCGAGCTTGCGCCGCAGCCGCGCGACATGGACGTCGACGGTCCGCCCGTCACCCACATGGCCGTAGCCCCACACCGTGGTGACCAGCTGGTCGCGGGTGTGCACCCGGTGCGGATGCGCGACGAGATGCGCCAGCAGCTCGAACTCCAGGTAGGTGAGGTCCAGCGGCTTTCCGTCGACCTCGGCGGTGCGCTGCACGGTGTCGACGCGGACCAGCGGGTCGTCACCGTCGGCGGCCGGGGCGGGCTCGGGCCGGTCCGGCACGGCGACCGGCAGCGCGGGCTGCTGGTCGGCCGGTACGAGGACCAGGTAGCCGATCATCGGCGGCTGCCCCGGCAGTACGGGCAGGGTGTGCTGGGGAGCCGGCAGCCAGGTGGCGCCTGGCGGCAGGAAGTCGGCGACGTCCACCACCTCGTCCCGGTCGACGGCACGCAGTCGGTGCCGGGGCGGGGCGGAGGTCGGAGCAGGAGCGGGGGCCGTCGCGACGGAGGAGAAGGAACGAGTGGTCGCCATGAGAGGTCAGCTCTTTCGCGCGAGAAGTTCGTCGGGAAGGTCGACGACCGCGAGTTCGTGGTCGGGGCCGTCGAGGACGTACGTCGTGCGCGCTGGCCGAAGGCCGGGGTATACGGCGTTAGAGGGCCGGCGCGTTCATCGCGCGGCAACACACCCGGTCGAAGTCGTGATGCTGACGGGAAGGCCAGAAGGGCTCGAGGTCATGGCGACCCGTCGCGGTGTACTTCTGGAAACTGGCCATGGCCCCATTGAAGCAGAAGCCGGGGCCGGGCAGGAGACTTCTCTCAAGGGTCGGACGCTTCCTTGGCGTGAACTTGACGTTGCGTCCCCTTATCCAACCAGCCGTTTGTGCCATGTCAGGGCCGTGACCGTGATCGCGCTGTCCGGGGAGCCGTCCCACTCCGTGGACAGTCCCAGGTGCGGCAGCAGGTGAAGTTCTCACTGGCACGCGCCACTGACAACGCGAGGGGGCGCCCACCACGACGGTGGGCGCCCCCTCGCTCAGGCAGGGTGGATCAGACCTGGCCGGCCTTCTCCAGGGCCGAGCAGCAGGTGTCGACGAGCAGACGCGTCACCACGTACGGGTCGACGTTGGCGTTCGGACGGCGGTCCTCGATGTAACCCTTGCCGTCCTTCTCGACCTGCCACGGGATGCGGACCGAGGCGCCGCGGTTGGAGACGCCGTAGGAGTACTCGTTCCACGGGGCGGTCTCGTGCAGACCGGTCAGGCGGTCGTCGATGCCGGCGCCGTAGTTCTTGACGTGGTCGAGCGGCTTGGAGCCCTCGCCCAGCGACTCGCACGCGGTGATGATCGCGTCGTAGCCCTCGCGCATCGCCTTGGTGGAGAAGTTGGTGTGCGCGCCCGCGCCGTTCCAGTCGCCCTTCACCGGCTTCGGGTCCAGCGTCGCGGAGACGCCGAAGTCCTCGGCGGTGCGGTAGAGCAGCCAGCGGGCCACCCACAGCTGGTCCGAGACCTCCAGCGGCGCCAGCGGGCCGACCTGGAACTCCCACTGACCGGGCATGACCTCGGCGTTGATGCCGGAGATGCCCAGACCCGCCGTGAGGCAGTTCTCGAGGTGCGCCTCGACGACGTCACGACCGAAGATCTCGTCCGCGCCGACACCGCAGTAGTAGCCGCCCTGCGCGGCCGGGAAGCCGCTCTCCGGGAAGCCGAGCGGGCGCGAGCCCTTGAAGAAGGTGTACTCCTGCTCGATGCCGAAGATCGGCTCCTGGGCGCCGAACTTCTCCTCGATCTCGGCGAGCGCGGCACGCGTGTTGGACTCGTGCGGCGTCATGTCGATGTTCAAGACCTCGCACAGGACGAGGACGTCGTCGCCACCGCGGATCGGGTCCGGACAGCTGAAGACCGGCTTGAGTACGCGGTCGGAGGCGTGCCCCTCGGCCTGGTTCGTGGAGGAACCGTCGAAGCCCCAGATCGGCAGTTCTGCACCGTTGGCGTCGTCGCCCAGAATCTTCGTCTTGGAACGGAGCTTGGCCGTCGGCTCGGTGCCGTCGATCCAGATGTACTCAGCCTTGAAGCTCACGGGCCACATCCTTCGGGGTGGGTCTTCGGTCGCACTTGCGGGTGCTGCGGCGCTGCGGCACTGGGGCGCCGCTGGGGATGCCCGGCAGCCTGTCAACAGGCGATTTCCCGATCATTGCCCGAATGTGAACCCCGTGTTACCTGGCCTGTGTGTGCCCGGTTTCACTCGACCCCGGCGGTGGGGGAGCGTGTGCGCGAGAGTGTTCGCGACCGCGATCGCCGGCCCTGCCCCGCGCGCCGTTCCCGCCGCCTCCGGGAGCGACGGCTCGTATGCGATGGGGTTGAGCGCGAGCCCTCCACGTCCCTGCGGCGCATGCGACATGTGTCGGCCCTGCCGCTCCCGAACACCGGGAGCGACAGGGCCTTCGACGCGTGTCCTGCTCTCACCCCACCTTCTCGATAAGGGCCCTGCGGATCAGGAACTTGCCGGGCTCGCGGACCTGCTCGAATGCCGCGTTGTTCAGCAGGGCACAGCTGCCGGAGACCGAGGTGACCTGAACGGTCGTCGACTTGTTGTTGTCCAGGTTGGTGACCTTGAGCTTCGTTCCGGCCGGGAACTGGTTGCTGGACGCGGCCGGGGCGCCGCCCTCGCCGGAGAGCGTGACGGTCGAACCGGCGCACACCTGCTGCCCGGTGGCGGCCCCACCACCACCGGCGTTGTTCGCGGGTGCGGTCTGCGCGGGGGCCGACTGCGCGGGCGCGGACTGTGCGGGCGCGGACTGGGCCGGCTGCGTGGCGGTCTGGGAGCCCTGAGCCGACTCCCCGACCGCGCAACCGGACGCCTTCTGCTGCACCTTGATCTGCGCGATGACGGCCTCGCGGTTGGCGATCCGGGCCGCCGACTGCGCGTCGGGGTTGGCCCGCTGGCCGTCGATGAACTTCTGGTTGTTGCCGAGCGCGGTGGCGAGGCCCTGGCAGACCGTCGAGTCCTGCGCGTTCTGCACCGACGCCGCGTTCGAGGTGGCGGCCAGGGCGAAGGCCCCGCCTCCGGCCACGGCCGCGGCGCTGACCAGCAGGGCCAGCTTCTTCCTGGTGCTGAGAGTTCTCCTACGCGACATGCGCGCCTCCTGGGTGAGGGGAGCGGTACGCCGCTATGTACGAGATACCGAACGAGGTTACTCAACGGTTACAGGAGTCAACTGAAGTGGCGTGAGTCACAAGGGAGTTGGCGTTGCCCGGGGGTGCTACCGGGACAAGGCATCCCGTACCGCCTCGTCGGTGCGCCCCACGACCGCCGTGCCGTCGTCCGCCGTGATGATCGGCCGCTGGATGAGCTTGGGGTGCTCGGACAGCGCCTTGACCCACCGATCCCGCGAACCGGCGTCCCGCGCCCACTCCTTGAGCCCCAGCTCCTTGGCCACGGCTTCCTGGGTCCGCGTGATGTCCCACGGTTCGAGCCCGAGGCGCTCCAGTACGGCGCGGATCTCGTCCTCGGTCGGTACGTCCTCCAGATAGCGGCGGACGGTGTACTCCGCCCCCTCCGCATCAAGCAGACTCACCGCGCTACGGCACTTCGAACAGGCCGGATTGATCCAGATCTCCATGCCGCACACGTTACGCGAGACCTCCCCTCCCACCGGTGTCACGGCACCCCCAAAGTGCTTGTGGCCAGCGGCTTTTGTCAGTGGTCGACGGTAGAATAGAAGCAGTGTTCGAGGGTGTCGCCGGGAAGTCCGGACGGTGCCCTGTCCGCGACAGGAGGATGCCTGTGCCCGCTGCCGCACTGAAGCCGTTGCCCACTCAGTCCACGTCCAAGAGGGCGGTTGTGCTGGAGCTGCCGTACGAGCCCGTGGCGAAGCGACCGCTGCCGCCGGGGCGGCCCCGCGAGTGGTATGTCACGCACAACCGCCGGCTCAAGGCGATGCGTCTCGCGATCGCTCTGCTCGACTCCGGTGTCCATATGCCGAACCAGGCCCGCAACGAGAAGATACGCAGCACCGCGCAACTCATCGGTGTGCACCCCCCGTCGGACACCACGTGCCACATGGTGCGGGCGCTGATGAGGTACGCGCGCTGAGTCCCCCCGTCGGTGCCGGGTGCGCTGCCGTTGGCGGGCACCCGGCACCGGCCGTGCCGTACCCGGGGGCTGCCGCCCCCAGACCCCCGCCGTCGGCCTAACGGCCTCGTCCTCAAACC
>NZ_JBEZKJ010000077.1:0-41062 GCF_040651675.1 Streptomyces sp. NPDC048415
TGGCGGGCGCGGGGGGCCCCCCCTCCGAACCCGGGAGGCGGGCACCCACGCGACAACAAGCCGATACCGCTAGTCGATCCCACGGACGATGTGGAACTCCCCCGGGTCGTCATCGACTCCGGCCAGCCCCAGCCAGGGGCGGGGAGCGACGGAGGCGTACCGCTCTTTGCGCGGCTCCTCCTCGTACAGCAGCCGGCCGGACGGCTCCGTCGCGGTGATGATGCGTACGTACATGGCCTGACCTCCTGATCTACGGCGGCGGGGCGGCGGCTCCGCCCCGGATGTGTCCGTCGCCCACGAGGACGTACTTGGTGGTGGTCAGCGCGGTCAGTCCCATCGGGCCGCGCGCGTGGAGTTTCTGGGTGGAGATGCCGAGCTCGGTGCCGAGGCCGATTTCCCCGCCGTCGGCGAAGCGGGTGGAGGCGTTGACGGCGACGACCGCGGTGTCCAGGGCCGCGACGAACCGGCGCGCGGCGCTCTGCGAGTCGGTGACGATCGCTTCGGTGTGTCCGCTGCCGTAGCGCCGGATATGGCCCACGGCCGACTCGAGGGAGTCGACGACGGCGGCGGCGAGGTCCAGGGAGAGGTACTCGCGTCCCCAGTCCTCCTCGGTGGCCGGCACCACCGCGGGGTTCCAGGACCGCACCCGCTCGTCCCCGTGCACGGTCACCCCGTGAGCGGCCAGCGCGGACAGGGCCCGGGGCAGGAACGCGGGCGCGACGGCCTCGTGGACGAGCAGCGACTCGGCGGCGTTGCAGACGGAGGGGCGCTGCACCTTGGCGTTGAGCAGGATCGCCAACGCCTTGTCCAGATCGGCGTGTTCGTCGACGTAGACATGGCAGTTGCCGACGCCTGTCTCGATGACGGGGACCGCGGAGTCGCGCACGGTGGCCTGGATGAGGTCGTGGCCGCCGCGGGGGACGAGGACGTCCACCAGGCCTCGCAGGGACATGAGTTCGTGTACGGAGGCGTGGGTCGTGCCGGGGACCAGCTGTACGGCGTCGACCGGAACGGCGGTGTCCGCGAGGGCCTCCCGCATGACGCGGATGAGGGCCGCGTTGGTGTTCCGGGCGGTCGAAGAGCCCCGCAGGAGAGCCGCGTTGCCGCTCTTGAGGCAGAGGGCGGCCGCGTCGACGGTCACGTTCGGGCGGCCCTCGTAGATCATGCCGACGACGCCGAGAGGCACCCTGATCCGCCGTACCTCCAGGCCGTTGGGCATGACGGACCCGCCGGCCACCTCACCGACCGGGTCGGCCTCGTCGGCCAGGGCGCGCGCCATCTCCGCGAGCCCTTCGAGCTGTCGCTCATGAACCGTCAGACGGTCCAGCACGGTCGTCGACCGCCCGGCCGCCCGGGCAGCGGCCACGTCCTCCCGGTTGGCGGCGAGGACCCGCCCCGAACTCCCGGCCAGCCCGCGGGCGATGGCCCTCAGGGCAGCATTCCGCTCGGCACCGGTCGTGGTGGACAGCCGTATGGCCGCGGTACGGGCGGCCAGGGCCGCGTCACGGACGGTGGCGGCGCTCGCGGTGACTTCGCCGGCTGCGACGATCACCGGTCGGCTCCATCCGGGCACGCGGAGTCGACTCTGACCGACAACGCGGAGCCCACGCCGTCCGACAACGCGGAGCCGACGCCGTCCGACAACGCGGAGCCGACGCCGTCCGACAACGCGGAGCCGACGCCGTCCGACAACGCGGAGCCGACGCCGTCCGACAACGGGGAGCTGACACCGTCCGAGCCCACCGAAGCAACGCCGCCCGACGACGCGCAGTCGACCCCGCCCGGACACACCGAAGCAACGCCGCCCAACGACGCCCCGTCGCCCCCCTCCGGGCGCGCGGAGTCGACCCCGTCCGGCGATGTGAAGTCGGCCCCTTCCGGGGGCCCACAGTCGGCGCCGTCCCGCGGGGCGGCATCGGCGCCGTCCGCCGGCTCGCCCGGCGCGGCTACCCCCAGCGCCCAGAACACGTCACCGCAGCCGGTCAGTTCGGCGAGCATGGCCCAGCCGAGGGCGTCGGCGGAGTGGCCGGTGCGGTCGGGGTTCGTGCTGATCATGTGCTTCCTCCTCGGGTCGGGCAGTCAGCCGTACACCCGGAATCCGGCGCCGGACTTGCGTCCCGCCCGGCCGGCGGCCACCAGGTGCCCCAGCAGCGGGGCGGGAACGGTACGGGGATGCCGGTCCGCGTCGTGCAGCACGCGCTGGATGCTCAGCGAGATGTCGAGGCCGATGATGTCGAGCAGCTCGAACGGACCGAGCGGATAGCCACAGCCCCGCTTCATCACGTCGTCTATCTCGTCGGCGGAAGCGTAATGACTCTCCGTCAGACGTACGGCGTCGTTGAGATAGGGGAACAGCAGCGCGTTGACGATGAAGCCGGGACGGTCCAGGCACTGCACCGGATGCTTGCGGAGTCGTCGGCACAACTCCCGTGCCACATCGATGTGGTGGGGCGAGGTCTCCAGCGAGGGGATCACCTCGACGAGTCGCATGAGGGGGGCCGGGTTGAAGAAGTGCAGCCCGATCACGTCCTCGGGGCGCCCGGAGGCGAGACCGCACTCGATCACCGGCAGGCTGGAGGTGGTGGTGGCCAGCAGGGCGCCGGGCCGGCAGAGTTCGCCGAGGGTGCGGAAGAGCCGCTTCTTGACGTCCAGGTCTTCAGCGATGGCCTCGATCACCAGATCGCAGTCGGCCAGCTGATCCAGTGCCCCGCCCGGAGTCAGCCGCTCCAGCGCGGCGTCGCGCTCGGCCTCGGCGAGCTTGCCGCGCCGCACGGCCCGTGCCGTGGAGGCGGCGACCGCCTCCCACGCGGCCTTGGCGCGTTCGTCGGTGCGGCCGACCAGCACAGTGGCGACGCCGCCCTTGGCGAAGACCTCCGCGATACCGGTGGCCATGGTGCCGGTGCCGACGATGCCGACCGTGCGGATGGCGCGGCCCGGCGGTTCGGCGGGCGAGGGCCGCTCGGGGACGGGCGCGGCGCCGGCGGGTTCCCGGTAGTCGTAGAAGCCGCGTCCGGACTTGCGCCCCAGGAGCCCGGCGAGCGCCATGTGCCGTAGTCGGCGGGCGGGTTGGAGCGTCGACTCGGCCCCGCGGCCGGAGAGGACGTCGAGGATGTCGCAGGCGGTGTCCGTGCCGATCAGGTCGAGGAGTTCCAGCGGACCCAGCGGCAGTCCGCAGCCGAAGCGCATCGCGGCGTCGATGTCGTCGCGTCCGGCGAGCCGCTGGTCGTACATCGCGACGGCCTGGTTGAGGAAGCCGAACAGGAGCGAGGTGGAGATCAGTCCGGCCCGGTCGCCCAAGGTCACCTGGGCCAGTCCGATGCCCTCGGCGAGGTCACGGACCTGCTGGAGCGCGGAGTCGTCCGTCATCACCGTGCGGCCGATCTCCGCGAGGCCCGCCGTCGGCAGGGCCAGGTGGAGGCCGACGAACCGGCCAGGACGGCCGGAGGCGGCCGCCAGGTCGGTGAGCGAGAGGGCCGCGGCGCTGCTGGCCAGGACGGTCTCGGGCGGGCAGGCCCGATCAAGGGCGCGCAGCACGTCGACCTTGGTGTCGCGGCGCTCGGGCACCGCCTCCACGACGGTGGCGGCCGGGGCGAGTTCCTCCCAGCGATCCACCAGCCGGACGCGTCCACGGGTCTCGGGTGTGTCCTCGAGGAGCTGCCGCAGCCGCTCCCCCGCTCGCGCGTCCGGGTCGAGTACGAGGACCGGGTGCCCGGCGACCGCGGCCCTGCGCGCGAGCGCGCCGCCGATGGTCCCGAGGCCGACGACGCCGAGCGTGCGGTGCCGGGCGCTCACGCCGCGACCTCGCTGAGTACGGGCGCCGTGGTCGTGGACGGGGTGCGGAAGCGGTTGATGGCCCGCTCGTGGAGTGCGCGGAACTCGGGGGCCGTGATGCCCAGTCCATCGGCGGGAGCGAGGCAGCGCACCCCGACCTTGCCGTGGTGTTCGTTGCGGTGGATGGACTGGACGGCTCCGGCCACCTCGTCGAGGGGGTACGTCCGGGACAGCGTCGGGTGGATGCGGCCTTTGGCGACGAGCCGGTTGGCCTGCCACGCCTCGCGGTAGTTGGCGCAGTGGGAGCCAACGATCCGCTTGAGGCTCATCCAGAGGTAGCGGTTGTCGTACTCGTGGGTGTAGCCGGCCGTGGAGGCGCAGGTCACGATGGTGCCGCCCTTGCGGGTGACGTACACGGAGGCGCCGAAGGTCTCCCGGCCCGGGTGCTCGAAGACGATGTCGACGTCCTCGCCGCCGGTCAACTCCCGGATTCGGGCGCCGAATCGGCGCCACTCCTTGGGGTCCTGGGTGTGCGGGTCCCGCCAGAAGCGGTAGCCCTCCTCCTTGCGGTCGATGATCAGCTCGGCGCCCAACTCTCGTGCGAGCGCAGCCTTTTCGGGAGAGGAGACCACACAGACGGGGTTCGCTCCGCCCGCCAGCGCGAGCTGGGTGGCGTACGAGCCGAGTCCGCCGACGGCGCCCCAGACGAGTACGTTGTCGCCCTGCTTCATGCCCGCGCCGTTCTGGGTGACCAGCTGGCGGTACGCGGTGGAGTTGACCAGGCCGGGCGAGGCGGCCTCCTCCCAGCTGAGGTGTTCGGCCTTGGGCAGCAGCTGGGTCGCCTTGACGAGGGCGAGTTCGGCGAGTCCGCCGTAGTTGGTCTCGTATCCCCAGATGCGCTGCTCGGGGTCGAGCATCGGGTCGCCGTGGCCCTCCGCGTGCTCCAGCTCGACGGAGACGCAGTGCGCCACCACGCGGTCACCGACGCCCCAACGGCGTACGCCGGGGCCGCACTTGAGGACCACGCCGGCAAGGTCGGAGCCGATGACGTGGTACGGCTGGTCGTGCCGGGCGGCGAGGCCGCCGAGCCGTGCGTAGCGCTCCAGCAGGGCGAAGGTGGGCACCGGCGAGAACAGGGCGCTCCAGACCGTGTTGTAGTTCACGGCGCTCGCCATGACCGCGACCAGCACTTCTCCCGGGCCGGGGGCAGGGGTCGGCACGTCCTGGATGTGGAGGGAGTCGGCGGGGCGCCTGTCGCGCAGCTCCACCCCCTCGAACATCCCCGCCTCCTCCTTGTGGAGGACGGCCGCCCGGAAGGACTCGGGGACTCCCAGGGCCGCCAGATCGGCCGGCACCGAGTCCGGGGACTCGATCACCTCCACCAGTTCGCGCATGGTCAGGCACCACCTTCCGCGGTTCACACTCGACAGGAACTCAACAATCAGTGAACTCAACAAGTAGGGAGTTTTGCATGAAGCCGAGAGCCCGGCAAGTGCCGACCCCCTTGCGCCGCATGCCCCTTGACTCCGGCAGGGGCATCGCGCCGACGCCCCTTGTGTGCGCCCGGCCACCCATGCAAAACTCATCAACAGTTGAGTTCAACGGTTAGTGAATTATGTTCAATGTCCGACCACTTCCGATGCCGGAGGAGATGCCGTGACGCATCCGCACGCAGCCGAAGCACTGCAGGCCACCGCCATCGCCGGCATCGCCGGCATCCTCATCGCGGGTACGGTCCTCGCCCATCTCGCGCGACGCGTACGCCAGCCCGCGGTCATCGGCGAGATCACCGCGGGCATCCTGCTGGGCCCCAGTCTGCTCGGGCTGCTGCCCGGCAACCCGACCCAGCGTCTGTTTCCGGACGAGGTCCGCCCCTTACTGTCGATGGTCGCCCAACTGGGACTGCTGCTCTTCATGTTCACCGTGGGCTGGGAGCTCGACTGGACGACCATGCGGCGCCGGAAGAGTTCCGTCGCCGGGGTGACCGCGGGCAGCATCCTCGCCCCGATGCTGCTCGGTCTCGGCGTCGCCGCGGTGATCTACCACAGTCACTCGCACGTCAACGGCGAGAAGGTGCCCTTCAGTTCGTTCGGTCTCTATCTGGGCGTCAGCATGTCGATCACCGCGTTCCCGGTGCTCGCCCGCATCCTCAAGGACAACAACCTCAGCCGTACGAAGATCGGCGCGCTCGCGCTGACCAGCGCGGCCTTCGGTGACGTACTGGCCTGGTGCCTGCTGGCCGGGGTGGTCGCGATCGTGACCGCGTCCGGACCCTCCGGTTTCACCGACACCCTCTGGATGTCCGCCGGTTACGGAGCCGCGATGATCGTCGTGGTGCGTCCGCTGCTGGCGCGGGGAGTCGCCTGGGTGTCCAAGCGCGGCACCGGCGTCCATCTGGCGACGCTGGTCACGGCGGGCCTGCTGCTCTCCGCGTACACCACGTCGAAGATCGGCATCCACCCCATCTTCGGTGCCTTCGCCTTCGGCCTGGTCATGCCCCGCAAGCCGGAGGCCCTGCTGGAGCAGAGGATGCTGCGGCCCCTGCAGCACGCCGGTGAACTGATGCTGCCCGTGTACTTCATCGTCACCGGGCTCTCCGTCGACGTCGCGGCCATGTCGCTCACCGCCTGGAGCGAGCTGGGCCTCATCCTCGCCGCGGCCATCCTCGGCAAGCTGCTCGGCGCCGGGCTGCCGGCCAAGTCCTTCGGGCTCGGCTGGCGGGAGTCGACGGGCGTCGGCGTCCTGATGAACACCCGGGGCCTGACCGAGCTGATCATCCTCGGCGTGGGGCTCAATCTGGGGGTGCTCGACCAGACCCTGTTCACGGAGATGGTCCTCATGGCGCTGATCACCACGGCCATGACCGGCCCCCTCCTCCCCATCCTTTTCCCCCGCTCCCGGATGGATCTCATCGCCGGCGCCGCCAAGGCCCCCTCCAGGGCCCGGATACCCGAGCCGGCCGGCGAGCAGACTTCGGACCTGGCCGGATAGCCGGGTCCGGCCGTGCGCGGGTGCTGCCGCGCCACCGGTCCGGCGCCGCGCACGGATCAGGCGCGCCGCGGCGATCCGGCCCCGCACACAGATACGGCGCGCCGCGGGGATCCGGCCCCGCGCAGAGAACCGGCGCCCGGCAGGGACCCCGCACCGCCGCCCGTGGGACCGGCCGTCCACCGGACCCGCACCGCCGCCCGTGGGACCGGCCGTCCACCGGACCCGCACCGCCGCCCGTGGGACCGGCCGTCCACCGGACCCGCGCCGCGACACGTCACCGCCCCTCGTCGCTCGGCACCCGCAGGAGAAGCGACGCTCAGACAAGGAGATGGCCCAGGTGCACCCCGTCATCAGCACTCTTTCCCGCGTCTTCGACATGCCGTCGGAGTTCATCGGCGACGAGATGCGGCTCCGCGCCGTGGCCAGCTGGGACGACCTCACCGCCGTAGAACTCCAGGTCCATCTGGAGCACGAGCTGGGCACCACCCTCGACGACCACCTCATCGAGCACATCGAGTCGGTGGGGCAGCTGCGCAGCTTCTACGACGAACGGCTCGCCGAACTCTCCACCCTCAAGGCCCCGCCGGACGCCTCGGCCATCGCCCCCGCGCTGCCGGGACCGGTGCCGTCGGCCGCCGCACAGGAGCCGACCGACATCTCGGACGTGGTCGTGGGTGAGACGGGGATCTCCGAGGTGGACCCGGTCCGCGGCCGGCTGGCCTACCGGGGTTATCCCATCGAGGAGTTGATCGGCCGGGTGAGCTTCGAGGAGGTCGTCCATCTGCTGATCCGCGGCTGGCTGCCCGACCCCGAGGAGCTGAGCGCCTTCAAGGCCCGGCTCGCCGCGGCCCGTGAACTGCCGCCCATGGTCGCCACGAACCTCGTACTCAACGCGAACTCCAGCACGTCGTCCGTGCTGCGCACCGCGGTCCCCGCGCTCGGTGTCGCCGCGGAGGCCAACGCCGACCCGGCCGCCCACATCGATCTGCGGGAGCGTCTGGTCGCCCGCATTCCGACGATCTTCGCGACCCAGCAGGCGGCCCGCGCCGGGCGGCGCATGCCGAGCCCCGCGCCCGAGCTCTCGCACGCCGAGAACATCCTCTACATGCTGGGCCTGCCGCGCGATCCGGAGCGGGTGCGGCTGGTCGACCTCTGCCTGGTCCTGCAGGCCGAACACGGCTGCAACGCCTCGGCGTTCGCCGCCCGGGTCGCGGCCGGCACCGGCGCCGACACCTTCGCCACCATCACCGTCGCGCTCGCCACCTTCACCGGGCCGCTGCACGGCGGCGCCGCCCACCAGGTGATCGACCTGGCCCGGGAGGACGGCAACCCGGATGCCACCGCCGCCTATCTGCGGGGCCGGGCCGACCAGGCCTCCGCCGGCCGCGCGAGGCCCGTCTCGCACGCCGAGGAGGACCCCCGGGTGCGACCGCTGCGCGACGCGGCCCGCCGCTTCAACGCGGGCCCCGGCAGCGATCGCATCTTCCAGGTATTGGACGCCGTACGGGCCGCGGCCCACCCGTCGAAGGGTCCCCGCCCCTACTTGACCGTGGACTGCTATGCCGCCGCGATCTACCACCTGCTCGGCATGCCCTCCGACCTGTTCGTCCCGATGTTCGCCGCGGCCCGGGTCCCCGGCTGGCTCGCCCACGTCGAGGAGCAGCGGGCCCAGCAGGGGCGCATCCACCCCCGGCTGCGTTACGTCGGCCCGCGCAACCTGCGCCACTTCCCCGAGAACGACTGACAACGAACCGATGAGAGGGGGTCTGTGAACTCCACGCCTGGCCGGGGTTCAAAGACCGCCTCTCGGGGAGGGTGCCCCCTCCCCGTACCCCAGGAGCAGATGTGGAGTTCGGCTGGAACGAGGGCCAACAGGCCCGCTACGACGAGGTACTCGAGGCGACCCGGGCCGCCTTCCCCGCACCGCCCGGCGCGGGCCACGGTTTCTACAGCCGCAAGGACTGGCTGCGGCTGGGTGAGATCGGCATGCTCGGGTCCTGCCTGCCCGAGGAGTACGGGGGGCGGGGGCTCGGCGCGCTCGACACCGCGCTGGTCGTGGAGGCCGTGGGCCGGGGCTGCGCGGACACCGGCCTGGTGTTCGGCGCGGCGGCGCACACCTTCGCCTGCGCCGTGCCGATCGACCGGTTCGGCAGCGATGCCGTACGCCGTCGGCTGCTGCCCGCACTCGCCGAGGGCCGGCTGATCGCGGGCAACGCGATGACGGAACCGGAGGCGGGCTCGGACTCCTCGCGGCTCGGCTTGATCGCCAGGCCCGTCGACGGCGGGTTCGTGCTCAACGGCACGAAGAGCTTCGTCAGCAACGGACCGGCCGCCGATGTGTACGTGACGTACGCGACCGTCAATCCCAAGATGGGCTTCCTCGGTGTCACCGGCCTGGTCGTCGACCGGGACACGCCCGGCGTCGTCGTCGGCAAGCCCTACGAGAAGATGGGCCTGCACTCCTGCCCGGCCGGCTCCGTCACCTTTGAGGACTGCTTCGTGCCCGAGGAGCAGGTGCTCGGCGGCGTCGGCGCGGGTGCCGCGATCTTCCAGCACTCCATGGGCTGGGAGCGCGCCTGCCTCTTCGCCCTCTACGTCGGTCTGCTCGACCGGCTCCTGGAACAGTGCGTGACGCACGCCCGTGAGCGGCGTCAATTCGGCCGCAGGATCGGCGAGTTCCAGTCGGTGTCCAACCGGATCGCCGATATGAAGCTGCGCCTGGAGAGCGCCCGGCTGCTGCTGTACCGGGCCTGCTGGTCGATGGACCAGGGCGACCCGTCCGTGCTCGACATCGCCCTGTCGAAGCTGGCCGTGTCCGAGGGCGTGCTGGCCTCCGCCGCCGACGCGGTCCGGATCTTCGGGGGCCGCGGCTATCTCCGCGAGGACGGCATAGAGGCCGCGCTGCGCGACGCGGTGCCCAGCACGATCTTCTCGGGAACCTCGGACATCCAGCGTCAGTTGATAGTGAAGGAGATAGGCCTGTGAGGCTCCACCAGCTCGTCATCGACTCCGCCCGGCGCACCCCGGACTCCCCGGCCGTGCGCTCGTCCCAGGGGCTGTTCAGCTACCGGGAGCTGGACGACCTCGCCGACCGGTACGCGGCGGCGCTGCACCGCCGCGGGGTGCGCCCCGGCGACCGGGTCGTGCTGTGGACCCACAAGACGCTGGACGCCATCGCCCTCATGCAGGGCGCCCTGCGCGTCGGCGCGATCTACGCACCGGTCAGCGCCAACAACCCGGCCGCCCGGGTCCGGCGCATCGCCGCCAGCTGCGCCCCCGCGCTGGTGGTGGCCGACGCCGACGGGATCCGCCGCGCCGCGGACGCCGGCTGGGACGACGCCCTGCCGCTGGCCTCCTTCGCCGAGGTGCGCGAGGAGGCGCCGGCCGCCGACGCCCCGGCGCCGTACGAGAACGAGCCCGACGAGCCGGCGTACATCCTCTACACCTCCGGCTCCACCGGCGAGCCCAAGGGCGTCTGCATCAGCCACCGCAACGCCCTGTCCTTCGTCCGCTGGGCCGCCGCCGAGGTGGGCGTCACCGCGGACGACCGGCTGTCCAACCACGCGCCGTTCAACTTCGACCTCTCCGTCTTCGACCTGTACGCCACCTTCCTCGCCGGCGCCTCGGTCGTCCTGGTGCCCGAGGGCCTGGCCTACGACCCGGCCCAGCTGGGCGCGCTGCTGCGCCGCGAGCGGATCACCGTCTGGTACTCGGTGCCGTCCGCGCTGGTCCTGATGATGCAGCGCGGCGAGCTGCTCACCGGCGAGCCGCCGGCCGATCTGCGGGTGTGCGTGTTCGCCGGGGAGCCGTTCCCGATCGCGCAGGTTCACGAGCTGCGCAAGGCGTGGCCTGATGTACGGATGCTCAACTGGTACGGGCCGACCGAGACCAATGTGTGCACGAGTTACGAGGTCACCGACCGCGATCTGGGCAGCACCCGCCCGCTGCCGATCGGCACCGCCGTCAGCGGCGACCGCATCCGACTGCACCCGCCGCGCGAGCGCGAGGGCGAGATCGTGGTCAGCGGTCCCACGGTGATGCTCGGCTACTGGGGCCAGGAGCCGCAGAAGGGCCCGTACTTCACCGGTGACATCGGCCGGATGGGGGCCGACGGGATGCTGGAGTACGTGGGCCGGCGCGATCACATGGTCAAGGTGCGCGGGCATCGCATCGAGCTCGGCGACATCGAGGCGGTCGTCGCCGCGCACCCCAAGGTCGCCTCCGCGGCGTGTGTCGTGGTGGGCAGCGGGCTGGACGCGAAGATCCACGCCGTGGTGGTGGCGGAGGGCCCGCGGGGTCCCGGACTGCTCGAACTCAAGCGCGAGTGTGCGGACCGACTGCCGCTCTACATGGTGATCGACGCGGTCCATGTCGTCCCCGAACTCCCCCTCACCGGCAACGGCAAGACGGACCACCAGGCCCTGCTGAACCAGATCACCGCGTGAACCCCGATGACAGCCACCCGGTGAACCCCGATGCCATCCGCGGCCCTGACCCGCCTCGGCCTCACAGACGAGGACCTGCCCATGCCTGAACGACTCAGCACCCCCGACGCCCTGTTGGACCAGGTGGACCTCCACACCTTCCGTTCGGTGATGGGCTCCCTGCCGACCGGGGTGAGCGTCGTCACCAGCCTCACCGCCGACGGCGAACCGCGCGGCCTCACCTGCAGCGCGGTGTGCAGCGTGTCGGCCTCGCCGCCGCTGCTCCTGGTCTGTGTCAAGCAGCCCAGCGCGACACTCGAAGCCATCCACCAGAGCTCGGTCTTCGCGGTGAACTTCCTCTCCGCCGACATGGCGGAGACTGCCCGCACCTTCGCCTCTCCGGTGCCCGAGCGGTTCGAGGGCGTGCCCTGGAGCCCGGGGAAGCGCACCGCCGCGCCGCTGCTGGACAACACGGTGGCGTTCGCGGAGTGCATCCTGACAAGCAGTCATCTGGCGGGCGACCACCAGGTACTGATCGGCCGCCTGGTGCACGGCGACGTCTCGACCAGCCACACCCCGCTGGCGTATTGGCGGGCCCAGTTCTCGGAGGTACGAGCGCATCCGGCTGCCTGAGACGGCCACCTGACAGTCGCACCGCCGGCCTTCTCCCTGTCGAACAGGGCGGGGGCCAGCGGCGGCTTCCGGCGATGGGCGTCGACCCCTCATTGCAGGCGGCTGGCCAGCATGAGGGCGAGTGGCCCCGCTGGGAGGAGGAACTGGCCATCAGCAGCGGCGCTGATGGCGTCGGCGAGAGGCCACCAGGACAACTTGAAGTCGACTTCGGTCGGGGTCAGAGACTGGCAGCCCAGAGTGAGGTCGCGGGCCTCGTAGAGGTGGACGTGGGCAGTGGAGCCGAGAGTGATCGCGTACGAACCGAGCGCACGCCACGTCTGCGCAGTGACGCCCGCCTCTTCGGCAAGTTCGCGGCGCGCGCACGCTTCGGGGCTCTCGCCGGGTTCCCGTCGGCCACCGGGTAGGAACAGGTACTCGCCGCCGTGGCGGGGAAAGTCGGCGCTGAGGACAGCCACCAGGCCCTCGTTGTCGATGGCGACGACCACGGACGCGTCAGGGGCGGAGCTGCTGCTGTGTTCTCCCATGCGCGGCGAGCGTAGCGGGCTGGGCATGCCAGACGGCGTACGGCACGTTCAGGACGGTCGGGTGCGCGATGCCGCGCCCGCGGTAGCCGTCTTCACCGAATGCGTCGCCATGGTCGGCGCACATGATGATCAACCACGGCTGCTTGCGGGTCAGGGTTCTGATCAGGCGGCCGAGGTGGGTGTCGGCATAGGCCAGGGCGGCCTGCTGGGAGGCTGCGCTGTCGGTGCTGTCGCCGAGGTAGTGCCCGTGAGGGACGTGGGTCGCGGAGACGTTGACGAACAGGAACAGGGGCTGCCCTGTGTGGGTGTCGGCGACGGTGAGAGCGTGATCCACCTGATGCCGGGTCGAATCGGCTTCCGGTGAGCAGAACTCGGGGCGCCAGTGGTCCTGTTGGAACATGGACGGCAGGACCGATCCGAGCGGGGTTTCACGTGAGAAGTACGTGACGCCTCCCACACAGACGGTGCGGTAGCCGTGATGGGCAAGGCCCTCCAACAGGTTGGGGGCGTCGAATACGAACGTTGAGGGCGCCACGGCTTTGAAGGCGGGCGGTCGGCACTCCCACAAGCGGGGCCGTTGACGCCCCGCTGTACGCCACCATGGTGCGCCTGTTGCGCAACCCCGTGGGCTGACGTTGGTCTCACGGAAGGAACCTCGTGATCACCGACAGCTCGCCCGAGGACCTGCGCGACGGCCTGCTCGACTACCTGCTTGCCACGGACGGCACCAGCGATGCGATCTCACGCATCAGGCGCTCGATTGCGCAGCGGGCCGCCGGACAACCCCGCCGGTTCGGCAGACGCCAGATCTTTCTCGCCCCGTAGACGCGGTAGTTGATCAACCCCCCGCTCTGGTCGTATTGGTGGGACTGAAGCCGGCTCCTCAGCGCGCCGTCCCCGCTTCGGGTAACGCTCGGAGCACCCCAGCCACATACGCGTGGAACGCCGGGTCGTCCAGCAGAAAGTGGTTGCCCGGCAGCCACTCGATGGCGACGTCACCGGCGCCGTGGTTCTCCCAGTCGCGCAGGCCCGCGTCGTCCACCATCGGGTCGTCGACGCCGGCGCACACCCACAGCGGGCAGCCAAGCGGCGGGCCGGGCAGCGGGGTGTACGTCTCGGAGATGGTGAAGTCGGCGCGCAGCACCGGGGTGAACAGCTGGATCAGCTCCGGGCGATCGAAGAGCTGCGGCGGGGTGCCGCCGAGGCGGCGTACCGCGTCGAGGAACGCCGGGGCCGACAGGGTGTGCAGATCGGGCAGGGTGCGTCGAGCGGTGGGCCCGTTGCGGCCGACCACGACGACACCGGCCGGAGGGCGGCCGAGAGCGCTCCAGTAGCGGCCGATCTCGTACGCGAACGCCGCGCCCATGCTGTGCCCGAGCAGCACGTACTGGCCCGTGGTGTGCGGGGCGGAGCCACGGACCAGGTCCTCCAGCACGGCGTCGAAGTCCTCGCGCAGCCGCTCGGCCATCCTGCGGCCGTGTCCCGGCAGTTCCAGCAGTGCCGTCTTCGCGGCCTTGGGCAAGGCGGCCTCCAGGCTCGCGAAGGCCCGCGCGGCTCCGCCCGCGTGCGGCAGGCACAACAGCGTGGGGCGGCCCTGGCGGGCGCGGCCGGACGCGGACGTGGTGGCGGTCGGTCCGGGGGTGCTCAACTGCCGCATGGCGGGATCTCCTTGATGAGGGGTGAACTGGCGGTCGGGGGCTCCTGACGGGAGGGGGTGAGGGGCGACGGCGGCGCGGGCCGCTCACCGGGTTCGAGCGCGAAGACACGGACGACGCCCCCGCCGCCCGCGACAGCCACGGCGGCTCTGAACTCGGGTCCGACGTCGATGAGTTGGAGGTTCCAGGCGCGTGCGGCGGAGCCGGGGGCCGCCTGCACCCGTACCGGCCCCGCGCGTCGCGCGCCGGGCGCGACCCGCACCGCGGTGAGGTCGCCGGCCAGGCCGCTGCCGAGGGCCTTGAGCACCGCCTCCTTGCACGCCCAGTGGGTGAACAGGCCGCTGTTCAGGGGGCCTTCGCGGTCGGCGGGCCATTGTGCCGCCTCGTCGTCGCTGAGCACCTGGCGGCGCAGGCCCGTCGGGTCGCGGAGGGGTCTGATGCGTTCGACGTCGACGCCGGTGGGCCCGTCACGGCTCACCGCCACCAGGGAGACTCCTTCGGTGTGCGCGAGGCTGACCCGCAGACCCGGGTCGCCCGAGACGTAGGGCTTGCCCAACTTACCTGGGGTGAACGCCACTTCAGCCGGGTGCAGTCCGGCGTACACGGCCGTCACCGTGCGCAGCGCGGCGTGCGCCGAGGCGTACAGCGCCCGCTGTGAGGCAATCATGTGCCGCCACCGCCGCAGCTCGGCCGGCGAGAGCAGTTCCAGACAGCGGCGCAGCGCCGCCTCGCGTCCGGGACCGGGCTCCCGCACCGCCCAGACGTGCACTTCCCCGGCCGGCGGTCCGGGGCGGACCACGCTCACCGGTCGGGCCATCACTTGGGTCATGAGCTTCTCCAACCCCTGGGTCATCACTGCCGGTTGGCCTCTTGACGATGAACTCAACACTAGTAGAGTTCATCAGGAAATGACATCATCAGACGTTGAAATCAACGGGTGTTGAACTTTGCTGGGACCCTGTTGCATCCCGGCGGGACCACCCGCCCCTCAACGCATCTCCAGGAGGTACGGCGTGGCCAGTGACCGCGACGAACTGATCAGCCGGCTCACCGAGTTCATCCAGGAACGGCTGCTCGCGGAGCCCGACGCCCAGGGCATCGCCCCGGACACCCCGTTGCTCGAGTGGGGGATCCTCACCTCGATCAACACCGCTCAGCTGCTCACCTTCATCCGGGACGAGCTGGGAACGAACATCCCGCCGACCGAGCTGACCGGCACCAACTTCCAGAACCTCGACAGCATCACCGACCTGCTGCTGTCCCTCCGCACGCCCGCTCACTGACCAGGGCCTGCCCGCCGGACAGGCCGTAGCGGCCACGGCACAGCGTCACCCATCCGAATTCGCGACAGGAGATCACGTTGTCCGAGACATCGGCGAACTACGACTACGACATCGGCATCATCGGCGGCGGTCCGGCCGGCTCCACCGCCGCCTCCTATCTCGCCAAGGAGGGGCTGTCCGTGGTGGTCTTCGAATCGGAGACCTTTCCGCGCGAACACGTCGGCGAGTCGCTGGTCCCGGCCACGACGCCGGTGCTCATCGAGACCGGCGCCATGGAGAAGGTCGAGGCCGCGGGCTTCCCCAAGAAGTACGGCGCCGCCTGGACCTCCGCGGAGGACCGGGACATCGACCACATGGGCTTCCAGGGCCTGGACCACGACTTCCGCGCCGCCGAGGTGCTCTTCAGCGAGCGGGACCAGGCCGGCGTCGACCGGGACCACACCTTCCACGTCGACCGCGGCAAGTTCGACCAGATCCTGCTGCAGCACGCGGAGAGCCTGGGCGCGAAGGTCTACCACGGCGTCCGCGTCAACCGCGTCGACTTCACCGACCGCGACCGCCCGGTCATCCAGGCGAAGGTCGGCAACCAGTCGGTGGGCGTCCCCGTCCGCATGGTCATCGACGCCAGCGGCCGACGCACCATGATGGGCAGCCAGCTCAAGGTCAAGGAGCCGGACCCGGTCTTCAACCAGTACGCGGTGCACACCTGGTTCGACGACTTCGACCGCAAGGCCCTCGCGGTCAACAAGGACCAGGCGGACTACATCTTCATCCACTTCCTCCCGCTGGAGGACACCTGGGTCTGGCAGATCCCGATCACCGACACCATCACCTCCATAGGTGTCGTGACCCAGAAGGCCCGGTTCAAGGAGGCCAAGAACGACCTCGAGACGTTCTTCTGGGACACCATCGGCAGCCGCCCGGCCCTCCAGGACGCGCTGAAGAACGCCAAGCGGGTCAAGGAGTTCAAGGCCGAGGGCGACTACAGCTACGCCCTCACCAAGGTCGCCGACGACTCGCTCGTGATGATCGGCGACGCGGCGCGCTTCGTGGACCCGATTTTCTCCAGCGGTGTCAGCGTCGCGCTCAACAGCGCCCGCCTGGCCGCCGCCGACATCATCGCCGCGCACAAGGCGGGGGACTTCCGCAAGGAGCGGTTCGACGGCTACGTCAACACGCTCCGCGGCGCGGTCAACAACTGGTACGAGTTCATCTCGATCTACTACCGCCTCAACATCCTCTTCACGGCGTTCGTCCAGGACCCGCGCTACCGGCTGGACGTCCTGAAGATGCTGCAGGGCGACGTGTACGACGGGGAGCCCAAGGCCCTCTCCGCGATGCGGGAGATCGTCGAGGCCGTCGAGGCCGACCCGGGCCACCTCTGGCACAAGTACCTGGGGACGCTCAAGGCACCCTCCGCGGCGGCCAAGTTCTGACGCCGCCGGGCACGACCACCGGGTGGCGTGGACGCCCCTCCCGCCACCCGGACCCGGCTCCACCCGGAAACCCGGACTTACCGCACCATCCGTCTGACGCACTCCTGGAGGGGGATCCATGCCCGCCCGCAACGGAATCACCATCGATCCGGCCATAGCCCTCGTCGGCATCGGGTGCCGTTATCCGGGCGGGGTGGTCGATCCCCAGTCCTTCTGGCACGTCCTGCGGGACGGCGTCGACGTGATCGGGGAGATCCCCCCGGAGCGCTGGGGCCCGGAGTACGTCAGTGAGGACGGGGCCGCACCGGGCACCGGCTACTGCCGTTACGCGGGCGTGCTGCCGGGGCTCGACCAGTTCGACGCCGACTTCTTCGGCATCTCGTTCCGCGAGGCACGTGAGATGGACCCGCAACAGCGGCTCCTGCTCGAGGTCTCCTGGGAGGCCCTGGAGCACGCCGGGCTCACCAAGCCCCAGCTCGCGGGCTCCCGCACCGGCGTCTTCTTCGGCATGCTCGGCATGGACTACACGCTGCTGCACTCCAAGACGCGCGGTGTGAAGGGCATCGACCCGTACTACGCGAGCGGCAAGGAGTTCAGCTTCGCGCCCGGCCGGGTCGCCTACACCCTGGGACTGCACGGGCCGGCGCTCGCCGTGAACACCGCGTGCTCCTCGTCCCTGGTGGCCGTGCACCTGGCCTGCCGCGCGCTGGCCAGCGGCGAGGCCGACGCGGCGCTCGCGGGCGGCGTCAACGTCCTCGCCGCACCTGAGCTGTCCATCTTCATGAGCAAGGTGCAGGCCCTGTCGCCCACCGGGCGGTGCAAGCCGTTCGCGGCCGACGCGGACGGCATCGTCCGCGGCGAGGGCTGCGGTGTCGTCGTACTGAAGCGGCTCGACGACGCGCTCGCCGACGGCGACCAGGTACTCGCGGTCATCCGGGGCAGCGCCTTCAACCACGACGGCCGCAGCGCGGGCCTCACGGTCCCCAACGCTTCGGCGCAGGAAGCCCTGTTGCGAGAGGCGCTGCGGCGGGCGGACGCCACCCCGGACGAGGTCGCGTTCGTCGAGACGCACGGCACCGGTACGCCGCTCGGGGACCCGATCGAGGCCTTCGCGCTGTCGGAGGTCTTCGGGCCCGGCAGGGACCCCGGGCGCACACTCCACATCGGCTCGCACAAGGCCAACTTCGGGCACACGGACGCCGCCGCCGGTGTCGCCGCCCTGATCAAGACCGTACTGACCGCACGGCACCGGGTGGTACCGCCCCAGCTGCACCTCGGCACGCCCAACCCCGCCATCCCCTGGGCCGACGGGCCGCTGAGCATCTCGGCCGAGGCCACGCCGCTGGAGGCGACCGAGGACACCCTCTACGGCGTGAGCGCCTTCGGCCTCAGCGGCACCAACGCCCATCTGCTGCTGTCCGCGCCCGCCGAACCGGCGCCCGAGCCGAGCGCGCCGCCCGCGCAGGACGCCCCGCGGGTGCTGCTGCTGTCCGGCTCCACCGAGGCCGCCCTCCAGGAACGCGCACGCGATCTGGCGGGCGCCCTGGACGGGGAGCGTCCGCTGGCCGACGTCCTGCACACCGCGGCGCTGCGGCGCACTCACCACGAGGCGCGTGCCACCGTGATCGGCGCCGACGCCGAGGAGTTGCGCGCCTCGCTGCGGGAACTCGCCGAGGGCAACCCCGACGAGCGCACCGTCACCGGCACCGCCGAGCCCCGGCGGCGCCACCGGACCGTCTTCGTCTTCTCCGGGCAGGGCTCGCAGTGGCGCGGCATGGGCCTGGACCTGTGGGAGCGCGAGCCGGTCGCCGCGGCCAGCCTGGAGCGCAGCGACGCGGTGCTGCGCGAGGCGGGCCTGCCCGGCCTGCGGGAATTGCTCGGCGACAGCGACCTCGCCGCCACCGAGCTGGCGCAACCCGCCGTGGTGGCCCTTCAGTTGGCTCTTGCCGAGGTCTGGCGCTCCCGCGGTGTGGAGCCGTCCAAGGTCATCGGGCACAGCCTCGGTGAGATCTCCGCAGCCTGCTTCACCGGCGCCCTCGACCTGCCCACGGCGCTCGACCTCGCCGTGCGGCGCGGGCGCGTCATGGCCGCCGCCGCGGGCACCGGGCGGATGCTCGCGGTGGCCCTGCCCGAGGAGGAAGCGGTCCAGGCCGCCGCCGGAACCGGGCGCGCCGTCACGGTCGCCACCGTCAACGGGCCCGCCTCGACGGTGCTCGCCGGCTCCGAGGACGATCTGACCGCGATCGCCTCGCTGCTGCGCGAACGCTCGGTCAACGCCCGCTTCGTACCTGGCGACTACGCGTTCCACAGTCCGGCGATGGCACCCTTCGCCGAGGAACTCCGCGCGGAACTGGGCGACTTGGCGCCGGCCGACCGGCCGGACGCTTTCGTGTCCACCGTCTGGCCCGACGAGCAGCCGGCCACGCTGGACGCCGCGTACTGGGCCGCCAATGTACTGCGCCCCGTCCGGTTCTGGCCCGCCGTGCGCGATCTGCTGCAGGACATGGGCGCCGACTTCATCGAGATCGGCCCGCATCCCACGCTGGTGCGCCCGCTGACCGACGCCCTCAAGTCGCTGCGGCGCCAGGGCGTCGCGGTCGGCTCCCTGCGCCGGGACGCGGACGGGCCCGCGACGCTGCTCTCCTCGCTCGCCGCCCTGCACTGCGCGGGCGCCGACGTGCACTGGGCCGACCTGGTGCCGGGCCGGCTCACGGAGCTGCCCCGCCATCCGTGGCAGCACGAGTCGTTCTGGCTGCCCGAGGTGACCCCGGGCACGCAGTACGCCCCCGGGGCGGTGCCCGGCGCGCAGGTCGCGCCCGCACGGCTCGCCGTGCAGCTGCTCGACCCGTCGGGCAAGCCGCTCGGGCCCGCGCAGCAGCTCGAACTGAGCGGCGGCACACCCACGACTCCGCCGGAGCCGCTCGGCTCCGGCGGTGAATCCCCGGTCACGGCCCCGACCCCCGACGGGGCCGGCCGGGAAGCCGCCTCGTCCGCCACCGTCCCGTTCCATCCCCCTGCGGGGACGGTGGCGGACGGGACCGGATCCGCCGCGAGCAGCACGGCGGCGGACACCACCGACGCGGCGAGCGCCGATCGCGAGCGCAGGTCGCTGATGCGGCTGATGTCCGAGGTGCTGGCGGAGACCCTCGGCCAGGATCCGGGGCGGCGCATCCCGCCCCGGCGCGGCTTCGCCGACCTCGGTCTGGACTCACTGAGCATCGTGGAGTTCGTGGACCGCCTCGGTCTGCGGCTCGGTCTGGACATCCCGCTGTCCACCCCCTTCGAACGCCCCTGCCTGGACGAGCTGGTCGACCATCTGCTGCCGCGGGTGACGGCACGGAAGGCGCCGCAGGCATCGGCCCAGGAACAGACGCGGGCCGTGGCACCGGCCGCCGAGGACTCCCCCGCCGACGACCCGATCGTCGTGGTCGGCATGAGCTGCCGCTTCCCCGGGAGTCCCTCGGTGCGGGACTACTGGCAGCTCCTGCTCGACGGCCGCGAGGTCATCCGCGACGTGCCCTCGGACCGCTGGGACGGTCAGGCGTTCCTGTCCGACGGACCGTGGACGCCCGGCACCATCACCTCGCTGCGGGGCGGCTACCTTGACGACGTACGCAGCTTCGACGCGGCCTTCTTCCGCATCTCGCCCCGCGAGGCACGCAGCCTCGATCCGCAGCACCGGCTCTTCCTCGAAGTCGCCTACGAGGCCCTGGAGGACGCCGGAGCGACCAGGGACCGGCTGCGCGGCTCGGCGACCGGCGTCTTCGTCGGCATGAACAGCTCGGACCACGCCCAGCACATCGGCAGCCACCTCCAGGACGTGGACCTCTACTACGGCACCGGCAACTCCTTCGCCGGGGCGTCTGGACGGCTGTCCTACTTCCTGGGCCTGACCGGGCCCAGCATGGCCGTGGACACCGCCTGCTCGTCGTCGCTGACCGCCGTGCACCTGGCCATGCGGAGCCTGCGCGAGGGCGAGAGCGACCTCGCCGTGGCCGGTGGCGTCAACGTGATCCTCAGTCCGGTGATCCCGGTGGCGGTCTCGGCCGGCGGCGCGCTCTCCCCCAGCGGCCACTGCCGTACGTTCGACGAGGCGGCCGACGGCTATCTGCGCGGCGAGGGGTCCGGAGCGGTCGTACTGAAGCGGCTGTCGACCGCGCTCGCCGACGGTGACCGGATCTACGCCGTGCTGCCCGGCAGCGCGGTGAACCAGGACGGGGCCAGCAGCGGACTGACCGTGCCGAACGGCACGGCTCAGCGGGCGCTGATCGAACAGGCCCTGGCGCAGGCCGGGTTGAACGGCCGTGACGTCGGTTACGCGGAGGCGCACGGCACCGGCACCCCGCTCGGCGACCCTATCGAACTGCGCGCGCTCGCCCAGGCGCTGCGGCCCGAGGGGCCCGACGGAGCCCCGCTCCTCGTCGGCTCCGCGAAGCCCAACATCGGCCATCTGGAAGCCTCGGCCGGCATGGCGGGGCTGATCAAGGCGGTCCTGTCGGTGCACCACGGGCGGATCGCCCCGCACATCGGCGTGACCACCGCACCGACCAGTCAAGTCGCCTGGGAGCGGCTCGGGTTGGCGATCGCCGAGGGCGCCGAGCAGTGGCCCGAGGACGGGCGGCGGCGGATCGCGGGCGTCAGTTCCTTCGGCTTCACCGGCACCAACGCGCACGTCCTGGTGGCGCAGGCCCCGGACGCCGGGGAGCCGAACGGCGAGCCTCCGGCGCGCTTCGCGCTGGCGCTGTCCGCCGCGCAGGAGTCGGCCCTGCCCGACGCCGCGAAGCAGTACCTCGCGTTGCTGGAGTCGGGCGACGCGACGACGCTCGCCGATCTGGCGTACACGGCGTCCGCGCGCCGCAGTCACCTCGACCACCGGGCCGTAGTGGTCGGCGAGGACGTCGTCGGCGTCCGCTCGGCTCTGCGCGCCCTGGCCAAGGGCGAGCAGCATCCCCACGTCCTGTCCGGGACGGCCGAGTTGGAGCGCTCCTGCGTCTTCGTCTTCTCCGGGTTCGGCTCCCAGTGGGCCGGAATGGGACGCCAACTCCTGCAGAGCGAGCCGGTGTTCCGGGAGGCGGTGCTGGCCTGCGAGGAAGAGATGCGGAAGTGGATCGCCTGGTCCCCGCTGGCCTCGCTGCGCGGTGAGCCGGACAGCCGCCCCTTCGACGAGGGCATCCCGCAGGAGCTGATCTTCGCCGTCCAGGTCGGCCTGGTCGAGCTGTGGCGCAGCTGGGGTGTGGTGCCGGAGGCGGTCGTCGGGCACAGCATGGGCGAGGTCGCCGCCGCCTGGGCCGCCGGGGCGCTGACCCTGGCGCAGGCCGCGGAGATCCTGTGCCTGCGCTCACGGCTGTTGGACACGCTGGTCGGCACCGGCGGGTCGATCGTCGTGGGGCTGCCCCGCGAGGAGCTCGCGCCGTATCTGGTCCTGTACGAGGACAAGTTGGGCGTCGCCACGATCAACGGCCCGCGCACCACGGTCGTCGCCGGTGACGTGGACGCCCTGGAGGAGCTGACCGAGGAGCTGACCGAGGCGAATGTGTTCGTCCGCCGGGTCAAGGTGCCGGTGGCGCCGCACTCGCCGCTGATGGAACCGCTGCGCGAGCGGCTGGTGTCGGGCCTGGCCCACCTGGTGCCGTGCGAAGCCCGGATCCCGATCTACTCCTCCGTGGCCGGCGGCGAGGTGGCGGGCTCCGCGCTCACCGCGGCGTACTGGGGCCGTAATCTGCGCGACACCGTGCTCTTCCAGGACGCGGTGAGCGCGGTCGAGGACCCGGGCGACCGGGTGTTCGTCGAGGTGTCCCCGCATCCGGTGCTGGTCTCCGGCACCGAGGAGTCGCTGACGGCCGCCGGAGTGGAACGTCCGGTGGTGCTGCCCTCGCTGGTCCGCGACGAGGACGAGGTGGGCACCCTGCTCACCGGTCTGGGCACGCTGCACGCGCAGGGCGCCCCGGTCGACTGGGCGGCGTTCGCCGGACCCGGGCGTGCCGTGGTCGATGTGCCCGGCTATCCGTGGCAGCGCAAGGAGCACTGGCTGCCGGACACCCCCGTGGACCGCGCCGCCGGTTCGGGCGCCCTCGTCGGCGCGCCGGTGCGGCCGACGACCACCCCGTGGACGGCGCTCCTTCCGGTGACGGTCGACGGCACCCGCAGCCCCTGGCAGACGAGCGGCTCCGGATCCCGTACGACGGTGTCGGCGCCCGCGCTCCTGGAGGCCGCCCTCGCCGGCGCCGCGGCGACCGGCTCCCCGGCCCCGGCGCTCGACGACGTACGGTTCGCCGCCGCGCCCCGCGCGGACGAGGAGGGCCGGGCCGATCTGCAGGCCGTGGTCGACACCCGGCAGGGCACGGTCGTCCTGCGCTCGCTGTCCGGGGACGGCGGCGCGGGCGGGAGCGTCGCGCTGAGCGCGTCGACCGACCCGTCGCCCCGGCCCGCTTCGGACGCCCTCGACCTCGGCCGGCCGGCCGACGACGAGCCCCTCCGGGCCACGCTGGCCGACCGCTTCCCGGCGCTCGGGGTGCGGTCGGCCGGCAGTGGCCGGGGTACCGCGGACGTCATCGTGGAACTGCCCGACGGGGCTTCCCGGCACCGGTTGCCCGCCGAACTGCTGCGCCTGGCCCTGCACTTGGTGGCGGACGGCGCGCGGACCGGTGCGCAAGCACCGGAGGCCGAACCGCTGCCCGCCGTCATCGGCTCGGTCCGCGTCAGGGCGGCCGTGGAGGGCACCGTACGCGTGCTGCGGGGGCCGGTCCGCGCGGGTGCGGACGGGCGGCCTGAGGCCGACGTGAGCGTGCTCGACGCGGCGGGGCGCGCGGTGGTGGAGCTGACCGGGCTGCGCCTGGCCGCCGACCCCGAACCGGCCTGCGCGGACGCGGACCGGGAGCGGATCGCGAACCTGCTGTACCGGATGGTGTGGCACCCCGCCGGCCAGCGCCCGGCCGGCCGGGACGGTACGCAGGCCGCGCCCGCGACACGCTGGCTGGTCTGCGGTGACACCGACCATCTGGCAGGCACCGTGGCCGACGGGCTGCGGGCGGCGGGCTGCGAGGTGCGCCGGGTGCGCTCGGTGGACGTACCGGGTGGTGAGGGTCTCGTTCTCGACCCGGCCGACCGGGAGGCCTGGCAGACGCTGCTCGCGGTGCACGCCAACGAGGCGACCACCGGTATCTGCGATCTGTGGCCCCTTGAGGACCTCGACTCGCGCCCCGAGGGATGGCGCGTGACCACCGCGCTCACCGGCGCGCTCGCGGGCGCCGAGGGCACGGTGCCCCGGCTGTGGCTGGTCACCCGGCACGCCCTGCTGCCGACCGGTCACGAGGGCTTCCCCGACGGCAACCAGGGCGCCCACGCCGGACTCGGCCGCACCCTGGCGATGACCCGCCCCGAGGCGTGGGGCGGCCATGTCGACCTGAGCCGGGGCAGCGCGGAGGAGTTGCGCGCCCTGGTGACGCGGCTGCTGTGCGCACCGGGCGACGAGCACATCCGCGTCGAGCACTCCTCGGTCCAGGTCGGCTCGCTGGTCCGGGCCGACGCGCCGGACCGGCCCGGACGCCGGGCGCTGTCCGCCGAGCGCTGGCATCTGGTGACCGGCGCGGGCGGCGCGCTGGTGCCGCCCGTGGTGGACTGGCTGGTCGGCGCGGGCGCCCGGCGGATCGTGCTCGCCGACACGGAACCCGCGCGCGGCGAGCGCCTGCCCGTCGAGGACCGGATCGCCGGCTGGCGCGCGACGGGCGCCGAGGTCCGCACGGTGCGCACCCGGGGCTCGCGGGACGAACTGGCCGCCCTGGTCGAGCAGTTGCGCGCCGACACCGGTATCGCGGGGGTGGTGTGCGCGGCGGCTCCGGAGCTGGCGACCCCGCTGGAGGAGACCACGGAGGCCGCGTTGCGGGCGGAGTGGAACCGCGCCGAGACGGCCGAACTCCTGCACCGCCTGACCGCCAAGGATCCGGTGAGCCTCTTCGTCCTGCTGGGTTCGGTGCCGGGCACCTGGGGCGGCGCCGTCACGGGCGCGGCCGCACCGTCCGACTGGGCCCTTCGGGCGCTGGCCGCGCGACGCAGGGCCGGCGGGCTGCCGGTGGCGCATCTGGAGCTGATGCCGCTCGAAGGCGGGCAGCTCCTCGACGAACGGACGACTTTACTGCTCAAGTCGAGCGGGGTCGCCCCGCTGCGGGAGCGGGACCTGGTCGCCGCCCTCGACCTGCTGGCCTGGGACCACACCGTGCACGCGTGTGTGGCGGACGTGGACTGGGAGGTGTTCGGCAGCGCGCTCGCCGACGCCCCGCACCGGGAGCTGTTCCGTACGGTCCTCGGGGCGGCGAAGCAGAGCGGCGGCACCGAGTTCGTGGCCGGGCTCAGCGGGCTCGACCCGGTGCAGCGCCGGGACCGGATGCTCGACTGGGTGTGCGGACAGGTGGCCGCGGTGCTCGGTCTGCCGGAGGACGACCTCCAGGCCGACCAGGGCTTCTTCGAGCTCGGCATGGACTCGGTGATGTCGCTGACGCTGCGGCTGCGGCTGTCGCGGGAGCTGGAGACCGAGCTGTCCTCGACGGTCGCCTTCGAGCACCCGACCGCGCTGGCGCTCACCACGCATCTGCTGGAGCAGCTCGGCCATCCGGGCACCGGCGCCGAGAGCGGCACCGCCGATCCGGTCGAAGGTGGCGAGGCCGGGCCCGAGCCCGCCGACGACCTGGACGACCTCGACGACGACGAACTGCTACGCCAGTTGGAGGCGGAGATGTCCGACTCACGGGCGCTTGGATTTGAGGAGAACTGATGACGAAGAGCCAAGCCGAGCAGCCGAGCCAGGAGGTCCTCCGCGGTCGGCTCAAGGACTCCCTCGGCACGATCCGCAGTCTGCGCGCGCGGGTCCAGGAGCTCCAACAGCCCCAGCCACTGGCGGTGATCGGTCTCTCCTGCCGGCTGCCGGGCGGCGCCACGCCCGAGGAGTTCTGGCAGTCCTTGGCCGACGGCCGCGACTCGACGTCCCAGTTCCCCGAGGAGCGGCACTCCGTCGCCGGTTTCTACAACCCGGACCCCGATCACCCGGGCACCGCCTACACCCTCGCGGGGAACTTCCTCGACGGGCCTGTGGACACCTTCGACCCGACCGTCTTCGGCATCTCGCCGCGTGAGGCGGCGGGCATGGACCCGCAGCAGCGGCTGGTGCTCGAACTGGCCTGGGAGGCCATGGAGAACGCCTGCCTGCCGCCGAGCGAACTGGAGGGCAGCCGGGTCGGTGTCTTCCTCGGTGCCAGTACGAGCGACTACGTCCGGATGCGGCAGCAGAACGGTTCGATGGCGGACGTCGACGCCTATCAGCTGATCGGCGAGCCGAGCTTCCTGGCGGGCCGGATCTCGTACACCTTCGGGTTCCAGGGCCCCAGCATGGTGATCGACACGGCGTGCTCGTCCTCGCTGGTGGCGCTCGAGCAGGCCGTCCTGTCGCTGCGGTCCGGTGCCTGTGACATGGCGCTGGTCGGCGGGGTGAACCTGATGCTGTCCCCGTACGGCTTCGTCCTGGTCAGCAAGTTGCGGGCGCTGTCACCCGACGGACGCTGCAAGACCTTCGACGCCTCCGCGGACGGATACGCGCGCGGGGAGGGCGGCGCGCTGTTCGTGCTGAAGCGGCTGGGCGAGGCCGAGGCGGCCGGGGACCGGGTCCTCGCGGTGGTGCGGGGCGTGGCGACCGAGCACGACGGGCGCAGCAGCGGCCTTACGGTGCCCAACCCCGCCGCGCAGCAGAACGTCATCACCTCCGCGCTCAAGGACGCCGGGGTCTCCCCCGCCGACCTCACCTATGTCGAGGCGCACGGCACCGGCACCCAGCTCGGCGACCCGATCGAGCTGAAGGCCCTGAACGCGGTCACCAGCACCGGCCGCCCGGCCGAGCGGCCGCTGCTGGTCGGCTCGGTGAAGACCAACATCGGTCATCTGGAGCCGGCCGCCGGGGCGGCGGGCCTGCTGAAGGTCGTCCTCGCCCTCCAGCACGACACGCTTCCCAAGCATCTGCACCTCGAACACCCCAACCCCCAAGTCCCCTGGGATGCCATCAACTTGAAGGTCACCAGCGAGGAGACCCGCTGGCCGGACGGGCTGAGGATCGCCGGGGTGAGCAGCTTCGGCGCCAGCGGCACCAACGCGCACACCGTGCTCGCCGAGGCACCGCAGCCCGCCCCCCGCGAGGGCACCCCGCGCGAGGTCGGCCTGCTCACCCTCAGTGCCAACAGCCCCGAGGCGCTGCGCGCGATGGCGAGCGTGTACGAGAGCCGGGTAGGGGAGGCGGACGCGCGCACCCTGTCGGACATCTGCTACTCGTCGCACATCGGGCGGGCCCGGATGAAGCACGGGCTCAGCGTGACCGGCGACCGCGGGCAACTCGCCGCGGGGCTCGCCGCGTTCGCCGCGGGAGAGCGCGCCGACCAGGTCACCGCGCACGGTCCGACGGGCGCGAAGGCGCGCCGCCTGGGCTGGCTGTTCACCGGCCAGGGCTCGCAGTACGCCGGGATGGCCGCCTCCCTCGCGGCCGCCGAGCCGGTCTTCGCCGACGCCCTCGCCCAGGTGGTCGAGGCCCTCGACCGCCACCTGGACGAGCCGCTCGGCCCCGTCCTGTCCGACACCGATCGCATCAACCGCACCGGCTTCACCCAGCCCGCCCTGTTCGCGGTGGAGTACGCGCTGGCGAGGATGTGGGAGGCGTGGGGCATCCGGCCGACCGCGCTGATCGGGCACTCTCTGGGCGAGATCACCGCGGCGGCCGTCGCCGGTGTGCACTCGCTCGACGACGCCGCCCGGCTGGTCACGGCCCGCGCCCGGCTGATGGAGGCGCTGCCCTCGGGCGGGGTGATGGAGACCCTGGTCTGCGACGAGGAGACCGTGCGCGAGGCGATCGCCGAGGCCGGTCCGGTGCCGCGAGTGGCGGTCGCGGCGGTCAACGGGCCTACGGACGTGGTCCTTTCGGGTCCCGAGGAGGAGGTCGCCAAGGTGGTCGACGTCCTGGCCGGGCGTGGTGTCAAGCATCGCCGGCTCGTCGTCTCGCACGCCTTCCACTCCCCGCTGATGGCCCCGATGATCGACGAATTCCGCACGGTCACCGAGACGTTGACGTTCCATCAGCCGAAGTACCCGATCATCTCCAACGTCACGGGTCGCGAGTGGGGGCCCGAACAGCTGCGCCCCGCCTACTGGTCCGAGCACGTGCTCGCGCCGGTGCGGTTCTACGCGGGCGTCACCACGCTGTACGAGACGGGCTGCCGCACCTTCCTGGAGCTCGGCCCCGCGCCGGTGCTCCTCGGACTCGGCGCCCGCTGCCTGCCCGAGGACGGCGTCGGCTGGATCCCCTCGCTGCGCCGGGACCGCGAGGACGCGCACATCGTGGGCCAGGCCCTGGGCGCGCTGCACCACCGCGGTGTACCGGTCGACTGGAACGCGGTGCACCGGGCCGAGAAGCCGCGGCGCACCTCACTGCCCAGCTACCCCTGGCAGCGCGAGCGATACTGGTTCAACGACGACGCGCCGGGCGGCGCACCGGAGTTCGCGGCCGACGACGCGCCAGGGGCGCTCTTCGAGGGCCATCTGCTCTCCGGCGCGCCCGCCTTCTCCCCCTCGCTCGACGAGCTGTCCGAGGTGTTCGTGCAGACCGGGCCCGACGGCCGCCGGTCCGTGTCGGCGGGCGGCTTCTGCAACTGGGCGCTGGCCGGCGCCGCGAAGCTGCCCGGCGCGCAGCCCCGGCTCGTGGACCGCTTCGTGGTGGGCGAGCCGCTGCTCCTGGACCCCGAGCACCGGCCGGCCCGGATACGGGTCTACGTCCTGCCCCAGGACGAAGAGGGCCGCTCACTGTTCCTGTGCTTCTCCCGGCACGGCGTGGACTCCGCCGAGAGCGGCAGCTGGCGGCTGCACGCCCGCGGCGTCCTGGTGCGCCGCCCCACCGACACCCGGCATGCCGGCGGCGACTTGGAGGCCGTACGGGCCCGGTGCGTGCCGGTCGACCCGGCCGACATCACGGTGCCCGGCTGGGCCGAGCCGGTCCTCACCGAGGTCTACCAAGGGCCCGGCGAGGTGCTCGCCGAGGTCAACCGCGCCGCCGAGAGGCTGCCCCGGGGCGCCCTGCTCGACCTGACGCTGGGACTGCTGCGCCAGTCGGAGAAGGCCCCGCTGCCCGGCGCGGCGCCCACGCCCACGAAGGTGCCCGAGGGCACGCGTCGCTACATCCACGGCTGGCTGGACCCGGCCGAGGAGGACGGCGAACTCCGCGGCGGCCTGGAGATCCTGGGCTCCGACGGCAGCGTGCTGATCATGATGCGCGATGTCCATCTCCGGTCCTCGAGCCGGCCCGCGCAGGACGTGCCGCGCAGTGCGCGGGAGGAGACCGTGTGGGAACAGGTCTGGCGTCCGGCCGACACGGACGCGTTCGGCGAGCGGAGCCTGCGCGAGGAACGGGTGCTGCTGGTCGGCTCGGGCGGTGCAGACACGGGGCTTGTGGAGGCCGTGGTCAAGCAACTGACGCTGCGCGGAGCGGTGGTGAGCCAGGCCGAGCCGCACGCGGACGCGGTCCTGCGGGCCCTGGACGCGGGCCGGCCGTACGGGCATCTCGTGCTGCTGAGCGGCCTGGAGCTGCCGGTGGCCGGGTACGACGCCGAGTCCGTGGGACAGGCCAGGGCCGAGGCGGAGCACGTCTTCCTGGCCGCCACCCGGCAGCTGGCCGTCGAGGAGGCCGCCACCCAGCTGTGGGTGGTGACCCGCGGCGCCCAGTGGACCGGCCCCGAGCAGCGCGAGATCTGCCTGCCCGCTGCCCCGCTGTGGGGACTGGGCAAGGTGGCCGCCCTGGAGCACCCCGAGCTGTGGGGCGGCCTCCTCGACCTGGATCCGCAGGGCGAGACCGACGAGGCGGAGCGGATCGCCGACCTCCTCGCGACCCGTGGCGCCGAGGACCTCACGGCCCGGCGCGGCGGCACCGTCCTGGTCCCCCGGCTGGTGGCGGCCGGTTCCGCCGACGAGGCGGCGGAGCGTCCGTCGCCGCAGCTCAGCGACCTCGGCAGCTATCTCGTCACCGGCGGTCTGGGCAGCCTCGGCCTGCTGATCGGCGAGTGGCTCGCCCGCTGCGGCGCGGGCACCGTCGTTCTGGCCGGCCGGACCGGTCTGCCGCACCGTGCCGCCTGGGACGACCCGCACCACGACGACACGACCGCCGCCAGGATCGCCGGGGTCCGCCGGATCGAGGCCCAGGGCGCGGATGTACGGGTGGTGGCGCTGGACGCCGCCGACGAGACGGCGCTGCGCTCACTGACCGACCAACTCGGCCTGTCCGGGCGGCCGTTGCGCGGCGTGGTGCACGCCGCGGGCCTGTCGGAGCCGCAGTTCCTGCGGGAGAGCGACCCGGACACCTACGACCGGTGCCTGCACGCGAAGGTGGACGGCACCTGGGCGCTGCACAACGCCACCGTCGACCAGGACCTGGACCTGTTCGTCTCCTTCTCCTCGATCGCCTCCGTCTGGGGCTCGCAGCACCTGGCGGGCTACTCGGCGGCCAACGCCTTCCTGGACTCCTTCGCGTACTACCGGCAGTTGAAGGGCCTGGCCGCAACGACGGTCAGCTGGGGGCCGTGGGCGGCTCAGTCGGGGCTCGCGGACGACTCGGTCATGGCGTTCCTGCGCTCCATCGGGCTGCACCAGCTCAACCCCGACCACGCGCTGGAACTGCTCGGCGAGGCCGTGGTCGAGGGCATCGCCCACCGCACGGTCTGCTCGGCGGACTGGGCGCTGTTCCGGGACCTGATGGAGGCGCGGCGGGAGCGGCCCATCCTCAGCGAGATCCGCAGCGCACCCCCCGCCGGCCTGACCGGAGCCGGCGAACTGGGCGCGCTGACCGCCCGGTTGATCGGGCTCGGCCGCACCGAACGTCTCGCCGAGCTCAACGAGTACATCCGCGTCCAGCTCTCCGAGATCCTGCGGCTGGAGCTGGACACCCTCACCGAGGACACCCGGCTCGCCGACATGGGCCTGGACAGTCTCATGGTGATGGAGCTGATCAGCCGCTGCCGGGACGACCTGGGCCTGGAGATCAACAGCCGTGACTTCTTCGCCTGCCCCGGCATCCACTGGGGCTCCTTCCTCCACGAGCTGATCGAGGAGAGGTACCCGGCGACCACCGACGCGGCCGGCCCCGAGCGGCCGGCGGACAAGGCATGACCGCAAGGAAACCAGGCACGACCGCCCCACACGGGTCCCAGGTCCACCACTCCGCCCCGACCTCTGGAGGAACGAGCATCATGCAACCGCTGCCCGCGTCCGGCTCGCCCGACAAGGCCGTCCACGACGTCGCCATCCTGGGCGCCGGAATCGCCGGCTCCATCCTCGCGGCCATCCTGAGCCGCAACGGGGTGAAGACGGTCCTGATCGACGCCGGCACCCACCCGCGCTTCGCGGTGGGCGAGTCCACCATTCCGTACACCTCCGTGATGCTGCGGATTCTCGCCGCGCGCTACGGGGTGCCGGAGATCGCGCATCTGAGCCACTTCTCCACGATGCGCTCCAAGGTGTCCTCGAACTCCGGCCAGAAGCGCAACTTCGGCTTCGTCTACCACCGCGAGGGCGAGGCCCAAGTCGCCGAGGAGATCAACCAGTTCGTGATCCCGGTGGCGCTGTCCACCGAGTCGCACATGTTCCGCCAGGACGTCGACGCCTACATGTTCAACGTCGCGGTGCGCTACGGCGCCGTACCACGGCTCGGCACCCGGGTCTCGGACGTCGAGGTGGACGGCGCCGGGGTCACGCTCGCCGTGGAGAACGGGCCCGCCATCCGCGCCCGGTACGTCGTCGACGCGGGCGGCCACAACTCCCCGCTGGCCAAGAAGTTCAAGCTGCGCGACGACGTGCCGCAGCAGCGCACGCACTCGCGGACCCTCTTCACCCACATGATCGGGGTACGGCCGTACGACGACTGCCCGGCCGGGCGCAAGCACGACAACCCGAGCCCCTGGCACCAGGGCACGCTGCACCACGTCTTCGACGGCGGCTGGGTGTGGGTCATCCCGTTCGACAACCACCGGGGTGCCACCAACCGGCTGTGCAGCGTCGGGCTGACCCTGGACCCGCGCAAGCACCCGAAGACGGACCTGCCGCCGGAGCAGGAGTTCGCCCAGTTCCTGGAGCGGTTCCCGGACGTGGCCCCGCAGTTCAAGCACGCCAAGGCCGCCCGCCCCTGGGTGTCCACCGGGCGGCTGCAGTACTCCTCCCACCAGGTCGTCGGCGACCGTTTCTGCCTGACCTCGCATGCCGCGGGCTTCGTGGACGCGCTGTACTCGCGCGGTCTGACCAACACCACCGACGTCGTCAATTCGCTGGCCTGGCGGCTGATCGAGGCGGCCAAGGACGACGACTTCTCCGCCGAGCGGTTCGGGCACATCGAGACACTGCAGCAGGGGCTCGTCCGCGCGCACGACGAGGTGGTGGCGTCCTCCTTCACCTCGTTCCGGGACTACGGAATGTGGAACGCCACGTTTCGTATGTGGGCGCTGGGTACCGTGCTCGGCACGCTCAACGCTCAGGACGCCCTCGTACGGTTCCAGCGGTCCAAGGACCCGTTGATCTGGCGTGAGTTGGAGGCGCAGCCGCATCCCGGCGCCCTGTTCCCGGCGAGCGTCGGCTTCAACAAGATCACCGATGCCGCGTGGGCCGCCTGCCGGGACGTCGAGGCCGGGTTGATGTCACCCGACCGGGCCACGGGCGAGCTGTTCGACCTGTTGCAGGACGACGGCTACGCGCCGCCGCCGTTCGGTCTGCACGACCCGGCGAACCGCTTCTACAACCCGAACCCGGCCCGCATGATCCGCACCATGCACTGGGCCAAGCGCGGATCGGCCGCCGCGGACACCGGCCCCGTGGTGGCCGGTGCGCTCGGCGGCTTCCTGCGCTCCCGCTTCCGCAGGCACTCATGAGGGAGGACGGGCCCATGCCCCACCACACACACCCGGAACGACCACCCACCGACGTACCGGGCCGCCCGGCGGGCCCCCACTGGGCGGAGGGCGCCGAATCGGTGACGGCGGCCGAGTCGGCCCTACCGTACGAGCCCCCGGCCGAGGGCACCCCGACGGCCGGAGCCGGCCCGGCGCCTGAGCCGGCCGCCGGGGCCGCCCGGGCCGCAGCGCCGGCGGCCGACTCCACCCCGCCCCTCGAGTCGCCCGGCGACTCGGCGCCCAGGCGCCCGGGAAGCCCGGCGCGCCACACCGTCGCCGTGCTCGGTGCCCACCTCGGCGGCGGCATGCTCGCCGCGATCTTGGCGCGCGCCGGGATCGACGTGGTGCTCGTGGACTCGCCGCACGACGCCACCACCCCGGCCGGCGAGACGACGGTTCCTTACACCGCGGAGGTCTTCGAACTGCTCGCGCGCCGCTACGGCGTACCGGAGCTGTCCGCGCTCGGGCACTTCGGGCAGCTGCCCGCCGAGGTGCGCAGGACGTCCGGGGTCAAGTCGAGCATCGGCTTCGTGTACGCGCGCCCCGGCGCCCCCGTACGACCGCACCAGGTGGTGCAGTTCAACGTGCCCAGCGAGCACGGCGAGTCGCACCTGTACCGGCCCGACGTCGACGCCTGGGTGCACCAGCTCGCCGTGCGCTACGGCGCCAAGGTGCCACAGGGCCGCCCGGCGTTCACCGAGGTACACGGCGAGGCGGGCGACTTCACCATCGAGCTGACGGACGGCAGCAGCGTCGGGGCGGCGTTCGTGGTCGACATGTCCGGACCCGACGCGCCGATGCTGCGACGCCTCGGTCCCGATCCGGCCCTGCGCCCGCTGCGGCACTCCTCGCGCGTGCTGACCGCACACCTGCGGGGCGTACGGCCGCTGGAGCGGCGGGTGGACCCCGGCAAGGGCGGCACCCCGTGGACGGGCGGCACGACCCAGGTGGTCTTCCCCGGCGGCTGGATCCAGCTCGTTCCGTTCGGCGACCAGCGCACCGGCGAGACCTCACTGACCAGCGTGGCGGTGAGCCTCGACGCCAAGATCTGGCCGCAGCGCTCGGCGTCGCCGGAGGACGACTTCCAGCAGCTGGTGCGCCAATTCCCGGATCTGGAGTGGCAGTTCGCCCACGCCACCACGGTCCGGGCTTGGACGGGTTCGGAGCCCTGGCAGTACGGCGCCAACGCCGCCGCCGGCGACGGCTTCGTCGTACTCGAACGCTCCGCCGTACGCTGCGACTTCACGCTCTCCCGGGATGTCACCCTGACCGCGGAGCTGGTCCACGAGGCGGCGGCACACCTCATCTCCGCGGCGGACAGCGGCGATTGGTCGGTGGAGCGCTTCCGCCCCCTCGAGGCTTTCCAGGCGTCCCTGATCGAGCACGGCGACCGGCTGCTGCGTACGGCGCTGACGGCCACCACCGACTTCCGGCTCTGGAACGCCTTCTGCCGGGTCTGGCTGCTGCATTCCATGTTCGCCGCGCTGTCCCTCAAACGGGCTCGCAACGACGCCTTGGCCGCGCCCGGACGGCCGGACCAGTGGCGGGAGTTGGAGCGCCACCGGGGCGCGGGGCTGTGGTTCCCCGTCTACCCGGGCTTCGTGGCGCTGTTCGACGACATGGACCAGCTGGTTCGGCGGGTGGCTGACAACCGGCTGGCGCCGGGTGCCGCGGCCGAGCGGATTTTCGGCCAGTTGCGGAAGGCGTCCTTCGTTCCGCCGCTCTTCGCCTTCGGCGATCCGACCGACCGCTACTACAACTTCACCCCGCTCAAACGGGTCAAGGTGATGCTGTGGGCCAAGCGCCGGGCACCGTACATGGTTCAACGGGTTCTCACCCGAGGGGCCACTGTGCTGCCCGACGTCGAGCGTTAGACAGTCAACTCACAGGGAACTGAGAGGATTCGGGCAAGGGAACCGCCGCCCCGCAGAAGCTCGCCCGCGCGGGCCCGGGACGGCGGTTCCTTGTCGCGTGGGCGCGAAGAGGGCCCGCCAGGCCCGGGCGGCTGATCGAATCCGGCCAGCCACCGCAGCGGTTGACGAGGGGGCCTCGACACCGGCGCGTACTGCCGGAATGCTCCCTACCGGGGAGTCTTCGCATGTGGGATGCTGATATCGTCGATTTCCTGCACGCATGAATTAATACCCGAAGGGGGACTGGTGAGCACCGGAAACGGGATCCCCCGTGCCCAGCAGACGGACGCGGAGCCGGGCGTCGCCGCCCGCCGCCGCCGGTCGCCTTCACGCGGCGGCGGCCGACGCCCGGGACAGAGCAGCACCAAGGAGCAGATCCTCACCGCCGCGCTCGAACTCTTCGCGGCCAAGGGCTACTCGGGCACCACGATGCGCGGTATCGCCCAGCAGGCGCGGGTCGACCCGGCACTCATCCACCACTTCTTCAGCAACAAGGAGGGCGTGTTCCAGGACGCGGTCGCGTCCCGGATCGATGTGTCGGCCCTCTTCGACTCCCTGACGGACGCCGACGCCGAGCCGGTCCTGGAGCGTCGGGGCGAGCGCGTCGCGCGCACGTTCCTGTCGTTCTGGGAGGACGAGTCCACCAGGCCCGCGCTGATCGCCGTCTACCGGACCGGACTGTCGGACGAGGCGACCGCGAAGACCTTCCGGGACCAGATCGAGGACAGCTTCGCGGCCTGCGTCCGGCGGATCATCCCCGAGGAGAGCGACCACACGTCGGCCATCGCGTCACTGGTGTCCGCGCAGCTCGCCGGCCTGGTGATGCTGCGGTACGTCCTCCAGATGGAACCGCTCGCCTCCCTCGACTTCGAGGAACTCATCGAGTGGTTCGTACCCGCCCTCGAAGTGCACTTCGACCGGCTCTCCCACGGGTAGCGGACGCTCCGGGGCGGCAGCCGTCTCGGAGCGCGTGTGCGCCAGCACGAAGACGCCCCGCCCGGCCGCTGCCGCCGCCGCCAGTCCGGCCAGGACGGCGGGAACTCCTCCGGTGTAGCGGTCGCCTTGGACGACGACGCCGATGACCACGGCGAACACGGGATTGATCAGGGTGAGGGTGGCGAGCGGGGCCTCCAGGCCGCCGCGGTAGGCGAGTTGGCACAGGGCGAGGCCCGCGACCGCCAGACAGATCACGCCGGCCGTGAGCAGGAGGGCCGACACCGGCAGCCGTATCGCGCCGTCGCCCGTCAGCTTCAGCACCGCGGTCTGGGTCAGCGCCGAGGCGGCACCGAAGGCGACGCCGGCGGCAACCGCGTACCACAGACTGGTGGTCATTCCGCGCCGGCCCATGGCGGCGGCCACCGTGGAGATCCCGAGTACCGCGACGGTCAGGGCGACGACGGCCGCCGTCTGCGACGGGGCGAGCGTCCGGCTCGCCTGGGCGGACCGCGTCAGGTAGAGCAGTCCGGCGACACCGGCGACGGTGAGGGCGATGCCGGAGCACTGGGTGACGCTCATACGGCGCCGCAGCACGGCGGCGGCCAACGGGGGCGCGGCCACCAGCGTGAACACGCCGAGCATCTGCACGGCGACGAGCGAGCCGAAGCGCAAGGCCGCCGTGTGCAGCGCCGCGCCCAACAGGTTGAGCAGCAACGACATCCACCACGTCGCGCCGCCCAGCACCCCACGGCGCCCCCGCTCACTCACCGCCGAGGCCACCGCCCGCTGCGCCACCGCCGCACCGGCATACGCCAGGGCCGAGGCCACGCCGAGCGTGAGAACCGACCACACGGTTCGTCCTTTCACCGCTGAGGGCACGGGTGTTGGGGGGCAGGTACCGAAAGGGATGGAAGGACCGGGGCGCACCTTCCCCGGCCCCGGCCCTCGTTCCTCGTTCCTCGTTCTCTGGTTCCTCGTTCTCTGGTTCCTCGCGATGTACGCGGTGCTGTCAGCGGATACCGGCGTACGGGCCCGGTCAGGCGCCCCCGGGCACGTCCTGGACGTCCTCGGGGCGGATCTTCGGCAGGGCGAGGACCAGCAGGCAGGACAGGCCGAAGCAGCCGATCTGCCAGTAGACGACCTGTTCGAAGCTGTCGCCGAAGTTGGCCTTGCGCGCCTCGGGCACGGCCTTGCTGAGCACCGCGGCCTGCACCTTCGCCTTGGCCTGGGCCGGCACGGGCGCGTTCGCCATCTGCTTCTCGATGGCGGCGCAGCTCGCCGGTGTCGCGGTCAGGTCCTTCTGGTTCATCTTGTCGTGGAAGCAGGTCTGGAATCCGCTGGTGACCTGCGCCTGTTGTGCCTCGGACAGACCGGCCGCCGCGAGATCGCCGCGCAGCTCCGGCACCGCCGTCCGGCTGGCTCCGTCGGCGTTCGAGCCGAGCAGTCCGTAGAAGAGGATGCCCGCGATCGCGATGCCGATGGCGATGCCTACCTGCTGCACGGTGGCAAGCATCCCGGACGCCGAACCGGCCTCACGGGAGCGGATGCCGGCCAGGATGATCCCGGTGCACGGAGCGAGGAAGAAGCCACCGCCGAGCCCGGCGACCATCAGCGAGGGGACCAACTGGTAGCCGTGCAGGTCCGATCCGGCCCAGTGCAGGGTGCCGATGACGCCGGACATGCCGACCAGCAGCAGCCCGGTGCCGACCGCGAGGGTCTTGGTGCCCAGCCGCTTGACCACGGCAGCCGAGCGTGCGGAGCCGACCGCGATGAGCGCGGCGAAGCCGAGGCTGACCAGGCCCGCGGAGATCGGCGTGTAGCCGAAGCCGATCTGCAGGCTCATGAAGAAGACCATGAAGAACGACGGGATGCCGGCGAAGAACACCACGCTGATCAGGAGCCCGACGGTGAACGAGCGCTCCTTGAACAGCCCGCTCGGCACCAGCGGTGATTTGTCGGCCAGCTTCGACAGCTTGTTCTCGTACACGAAGAACTCGGCAAGCACCAGCGGACTCAGTACGAGGAGCACGAGGCTCCAGGCCGGCCAGTCGTGTTCACGACCGATGACCAGCGGCAGGATCAGACTGAACAGCCCTGCACTGAGGATGACCGCACCGGTGACGTCGAGCCGTCGCGCGCCGTCCGCCGAGGACTCGGGGATCTTGGCGAGGCCGAGCAGCAGGGCGATCAGACCGACCGGCAGGTTGACGTAGAAGATCGCCCGCCAGTCGGTGTTCATGATGTTCAGCTGGATCAGCCAGCCGCCGAGCACCGGCCCGAGCACCGTACCGAGGCCGATCGAAGCGCCGTACATGGCAAGGGCCTTGGGGCGTTCCTTCGCCGAGAAGGTGACCTGGATGATCGACAGCACCTGGGGGAACATCAGGCCGGAGCACATGCCCTGGAGCACCCGGGACGCGATCAGGAAGGTCGAACTGGGGGCCGCGCCGCACAGCGCCGAGGCGAGCGTGAAGCCCAGCATGCCGATCAGGAAGACCTTGCGGCGGCCGTAGATGTCACCGAGCCGGCCGCCGGTCACCAGGACACACGCGAAGGCGAGCGAGTAGACGGCGACGACCAGCTGGATCTCGGCGAAGGTCGAGCCGAGGTCGCTCTGCAGTGAGGGCAGGGCGACCATCGTGATCGTGGTGTCCAGCATCTGCATGAAGATGGCGGACAGCGTGACGGCGAGGATCACCCAGCGCGCGGGGTTCGCGACGGCGCCCGGGCCGGGCGAGCTACCTGGCGGGGCTGCCGCCTTCACGCCCATGTCAATCGATTCCATGTTCCCTCCTTGGGTACGCCGTCCGCTGACAGCACCCGCGAGTTATTCATTCTCCAATGAAGTCTACGAGTACTGAATTACAACCGCAAGCGAGATGGCCATGTTCCGGACAGCACGGCTCGGCCCAACGTCACTGCGAGCGCGCCCTGTTGACGTGCGCCGACGCCTGCGGGAAGGTCAGAAATACCTACATCCGCGGCAGTTCCGGATCACGCGGGAGCGGCCGAGTCCGATGCCCCGGCGAACACAGAGGAGCCACCGAGTCAACGGCTGCTGAACCGCCGGGCGTTGAGGGGCCCAGGGGCACGGACACGGGAAGGGGTACGCCGGTGTCACCCTCGGCGTCACGAGCGACAGTCACTCACCGGTGCCGGCATCGGTGGCACGAGTTCCAGCGGGACCGGCCGGCCCGGCGTCAAGAAGCGCGGCCACCGCCGGCGCGAGCGCGCGGACCAGTTCAGTGGAGTCGTCGCCTTTCGTGAACTCGACGGGAAGCAAGCCCATGTGGCGGGATGTCATGACGCCCACGAGCAGACTGCTGATGAGCGCGAGCCTGATCTCGTCGGCCTCGGCGATGCCCTCGGGGACCAGCGACTGGCTCAACCGTTCCCTCGCCGCCGGCAGATCGAGCGCGGAACGCAGCACACCGAGGATGCGCCGTCGCTGCACCGGGTCACCCCAGTCGGTCACCGCATGCCGCAGCAGCCACTCCGCCGCGTCCGGGTCACCTCGCCCGATCGCCTCCCGGAACACCCCGGCGGGCCGGACCGTCTCCGCGACGACGGCGTCGTAGAGCGCCTCTTTGGACGCGAAGTAGTGCCCGATCAGGGCGGGATCGCAGCCCGCGTCCGCGGCGACGGCACGGAGTGAGGTGTTGCGGTAGCCGAGTTCGGCGAAGAGATCCGCGGCGGAGCGCATGATGGCCTGGCGGGTATCGGGCGTGCCTCTAGTTTCGGCCACGGCGGCACTTCCTCTCGATCACGAGTCCCCCCGAAGGACGTGCTTACCGCCCGGCCTCCGCACGGGTGTCCGCGACGACGGGACAGCGTGGCGCCGAGCCCACAGCAATTCACGAGGTCATGAAGTCTACACTCAGTGACTTCTTGGGTCAAAGCTTTCCGCTTGCACCAGAACATTCCCAACCCCCAAGCACCATAAGGGGGTTGGCAACGTACCAGCGCGGGCGAGCGGCTTCCCGTCGGCACGCCGAGGCGAGCCGGCACCGGCCCGCCCACATAATTCAACGCCCATTGAAATTCCTCCGCGGTCCCCCTACGCTCACAGCGGGCGCCCAACCCTCGTTCAGTGAGACGGCTCTGCGGGTGCATGCCCGCGCACGCGCATTCCGCCCCAGGGAGAGGCACTTGCAGGTGACGAAACAGACCGATCGGCTCGACCGCGTCATCATTCGGTTCTCGGGTGACTCGGGCGACGGCATGCAGCTCACGGGTGACCTGTTCACCTCACAGACGGCGTCCTTCGGCAATGACCTGGCGACGCTGCCGAACTTCCCCGCCGAGATCCGCGCCCCCGCAGGCACCCTGCCGGGCGTGTCCAGCTTCCAGCTGCATTTCGCGGACCACGACATCCTCACCCCCGGCGACGCGCCGAACGTCCTGGTCGCCATGAACCCCGCCGCGCTGAAGGCGAACATCGCCGATGTCCCGCGCGGCGGTGAACTCATCGTCAACACGGACGAGTTCACCAAACGGGCGATGCAGAAGGTCGGCTACGAGACGAGCCCGCTGGAGGACGGTTCACTGGACGGCTATCACGTCCACCCGGTCCCCCTGAACACCCTCACCGTGGCGGCGCTCGCCGACTTCGGGCTGGCGCGCAAGGACGCGGACCGCTGCAAGAACATGTTCGCGCTGGGTCTGCTGTCGTGGATGTACCACCGGCCGACCGAGGGCACCGAGAAGTTCCTGAAGACCAAGTTCGCGAAGAAGCCCGACATCGCCGCCGCCAACATCGCCGCGTTCCGCGCGGGCTGGAACTTCGGCGAGACCACCGAGGACTTCGCGGTCTCCTACGAGGTCGCACCGGCCTCCAAGACCTTCCCGACCGGCACCTACCGGAACATCTCCGGGAACCTGGCCCTGTCCTACGGCCTGATCGCCGCCTCCCAGCGGGCCGACCTGCCGCTCTTCCTCGGCTCGTACCCGATCACGCCGGCCTCCGACATCCTGCACGAGCTGAGCCGGCACAAGAACTTCGGTGTGCGCACCTTCCAGGCCGAGGACGAGATCGCCGCAGTCGGAGCGGCGCTCGGCGCGGCGTTCGGCGGCTCGCTCGCCGTCACCACGACGTCCGGCCCCGGCATCCTGCTCAAGGCGGAGACCGTCGGTCTGGCGGTGAGTCTCGAACTGCCGTTGGTGGTCATCGACATCCAGCGCGGCGGTCCCTCGACCGGCCTGCCCACCAAGACCGAGCAGGCCGACCTGCTCCAGGCCATGTACGGCCGCAACGGCGAGGCCCCCGTGCCGATCGTGGCCCCCAAGACATCCGCCGACTGCTTCGACGCGGCCCTGGAAGCGGCCCGGATCGCGCTCACCTACCGCACCCCCGTCTTCCTCCTCTCCGACGGCTATCTGGCCAACGGCAGCGAGCCGTGGCGCATCCCGGAGACCGACGACCTCCCCGATCTGCGCGTCCAGTTCGCCCAGGGACCCAATCACGTGCTGGACGACGGCACCGAAGTCTTCTGGCCCTACAAACGCGACCCCCAGACCCTCGCCCGCCCCTGGGCGATCCCGGGCACCCC